>CAYUNN010000005.1:0-56912 GCA_964445905.1 uncultured Candidatus Saccharibacteria bacterium
TTCAAGACCGAGATTCGCAAAAGAGGTCTTTTTTTGTTAAAATTAGTTAGAAATAATAAGTTAAAATGTCTGAATTTGAAAAAAGATACAAATTATTAAACGAGCAACAAAAAATGGTTGTTGATTCGATAGAAGGCCCTGTTTTAGTTGTTGCTGGTCCCGGCTCTGGTAAAACAGAGACCTTGGGTCTTAGAGTGGCTAATATTTTGATAAAAACTGATACTTATCCTTCCAACATCTTATGTCTTACTTTTACTGACTCAGCTTCAGTAAACATGAAAAAAAGATTGAAGGATTTAATAGGAACTGACGCTTATAAAGTTTCTGTAAATACTTTTCATAGCTTTGCAAGGGATATTAGAAACTATCATCCTGAAATATTCTACGAAGAAGAAATTATTGAGCCGGCAGATGAATTTGTTCAATTAGATATTTTGGAAAGTATTTTCAAAAAAATGAGCCATGACAATCCCCTTTCTAAAACTCATCCAGAATGGGGCTATATTTATATTAATAAAGCGAAGAAATCTATAGAACATCTTAAAAAAGCAGGTATTACCGCTGAAGAGTTCTCAGAAATACTCGACTATAATCAAAAAACATTAGAATTTTTAAATCCAATAATCAATGAATTATTTAGAGAAAGGATAAGCAAAGAATTAATAGATAAAATTCCCGAGAAAGTAAAAGAAATTAAAAATTGCAACCAAGGAGATTTTCCAGTAGAGCATATGAAGCCCTTGCATCCCATTGTAGTGAGATCATTAGAACGTGCATTTAACAAAGCAAAAGAAACAGGCAGAACATCCCCTCTTACTAAATGGCAGAATGAATGGACTTATAAAACAGAGGAAGGAGAAAGAGCTCTTAAAGAATCAAAATATCTTGAAAGAATGAAAGCTCTAGCTGATGTTTATAAAAAATACGGAGAAGAAATGTATAAAAGAGGATATTATGATTTTGACGACATGATTTTGGATGTAATTCAAGCAATAGAAGAAAACAAGGAACTTAAGTATGAATTACAAGAACAATATCAATATATATTAATTGATGAGTTTCAAGATACCAACGATGCTCAAATGAGACTCGTTAATCTCTTAACAGAAGCTGATGTAAACGAAGGACGGCCTAATATTATGGCCGTTGGAGATGATGATCAGGCAATATTTAAATTCCAGGGAGCAGAGATCTCTAATATTTTAAAATTTAAAGATCATTATCGTAATCCTGAGATTATAACATTAACAAAAAGTTATCGTTCAAGACAGGATATTCTTGATCTGGCAAGGCATGTTATAATTCAGGGAGAAGAAAGGTTAGAAAATATTGTTGAAGAAGTGAATAAGATACTAAAAGCAGAGAATAAAAATATCAGAGAAGGAGAAATAATCAGTGAGTCTTTTCGTTCGGAGCCTCATCAATATTATTGGATAGCAAAAGAAATTAAAAGATTAATAGAAGAAAAGACGGAACCTCAAGAAATAGCAATCATTGGGAGAGAACACGAACATTTAAAATCAATAGTTCCTTATTTAGCTAAATTTAATATCCCAATTTCTTATGAAAGAAAAAGAGATGTTTTAAAAGAACCTCATATCCAACAATTAATTCAAGTATCTAGGTTTATTGTTTCCTTGTTAGATTCTTCTATTGAAGATCAGGACCATCTTATGCCCGAAATATTAAGTTATCCTTTTTGGAAGATTGACAGAAAGATAATATGGGATCTTTCAAGACAATCTTTCGAGAAAAGAAAACCATGGATAGAATGCATGAAAGATTGTAACGATGAATATATCAGAGAAATAGCTGATTTCTTCTTAGAAATGGCTTCTTTCGCAAAATACGAACCATTAGAAAGAGTTTTAGATAGAATTGTTGGAGCCGAAATGCATATTATTCCTGATTCTGAAGATAGTGATATTGAAGAAGAAAGAAAAAGAGAAAAAGAGAAATTTATTATTCCTTTCAAGGATTATTATTTCAGCAAAGAAAAGTTTCAGAAAAATCCAGTTGATTACTTAAATTTTTTGTCTAGTTTAAGAACTTTTGTTCAAGCCCTAAGAGATTACAAAAAAGGAGAAAGTATAGGGTTAAAAGAATTAATTAATTTTGTTAAAATTCATTCAAAAAATAATAAATCACTCTCAGACGAAAGTGTTTTTGTAAATTCTAATAATGCAGTTAACCTTCTTACGGCGCATTCTTCTAAGGGATTAGAATTTGATACAATTTTTGTATTAAATTGTCAGGATGAAGTTTGGGCCAATAATCGTAAAGGATCAGGACTCCCCTTCCCTAATAATCTACCGATTTCGCCCGCAGGAGATAATAGAGATGACCAATTAAGACTTTTCTATGTTGCTATTACAAGAACTTCAAGGCAGCTTTATCTGACTTCTTATCAGTACGATGATCGAGGAAAAGAAAAAATAAGACTTCAGTTTATCACTTCTTCTAGCAATGAAAACCATGAATCAAAAGAAAAACTTAATGCTTTTCTTGGCATTAAGAATCATTTGAAAGAAGAACTTGAAGAAGAAGAAATAATTGTTTCTTCTTGGAAATCTTATCATCACCCTCCCTTCAAGGGGGATGAAAAAGCTTTTCTGGAAAAAATATTAGAAAACTATAAGTTAAGCGTAACCCATTTTAATAATTTTCTTAATGTAGCAGAAGGAGGACCTCAAATCTTCTTAGAACAAAATTTATTAAGATTTCCTCAGCCAAAAACAGTTTCTTTGTCTTTTGGTACAGCAATGCACAATAGCGTAAATCAGATTTATAAGCATTTAAAGAAAAAAAATGCTCTTCCGGATATTGACCAAGTTTTGAAATGGTTTGAAGAATTTTTAAAAAACGAGAGATTAAACAAAGATGATTTTAAAAAATATCTGGAAAGAGGGAAAAAAGATTTGAAAGTATTTTATAAAGAAAGAAAAGATAGTTTTAAAGATTCTCATTTTTCTGAGTTTAATTTCAGAAATGAAAATATTGCAATAGACGAAGCTTTTTTGTCGGGAAAGATTGATAAAATAGTCCTTGACGAGAAGAAGAAACAAGCAGAAGTATGGGATTTCAAAACAGGAAATCATCTAGAAAAATGGGACAAAGGAAATGAGTATGAAAAAATAAAGTCATGGAAATATAAAAATCAGCTAATCTTTTATAAGATATTAGTAGAAAAGTCTAAGAAATTTGGTGGGATTTATAGGGTTGACAAAGGCGTTTTAGAATTCCTTGAGCCGAAGAATAAAAAAGAAATAATTAGTCTGCCCCTTGCCATAGAAGAAGAAGAGGTTGAAAGATTAAAAGAATTAATTGTATCAGTTTATAAAAAGATAATTAAGTTTAATCTTCCTGTTGTAGAGGACTATGAAAAGAATATAAAAGGAATTAAAATGTTTGAGGAAGATTTATTAAAAGGTAAGGTTTAATTATGTCTATAAATTCAGATAAAAAATTTAAGGCTGTTTGGGTTTCTCATTCTTCAATGAGTGATTTTTTAAAATGTCCCCGGCTTTACTATTTAAGCAACATTTACCGGAATCCAAATACTGGAAATAAAATAAGCATTGTGAATCCATTTCTTGTTTTAGGTCAAAAAGTCCATTCTGTTTTAGAGTCATTGTCATTGTTGCCTGCCGCAGAAAGATTTAATAAGCCTTTATCGGAAAAATTTAATAAAGAGTGGAATGAACTTGGCAATTTTAAAAAAGCTTTTAGAGATGAAAATCAATTAATTGATTTTGAAAAAGCAGGAAAAAAAATGATCAAAATGATAGAGGATAATCCTGGCCCGCTAAAAAACTTAGCAGTTAAAATTAGGGAGTCCCTCCCCCAGCTTTGGCTTTCAGAAGAAGATAATATTATATTATGCGGAAAGATAGATTGGTTAGAGTATTTAGAGAAAGAAAAAGGAGTAAGATTAATAGATTTTAAAACGGGAAGAAATAAAGAAGTAAGAAGCTCATTGCAGCTTCCTATTTATCGTTTATTAGTTGAAAATTGTCAGTCACATGACGTTCTTGGAGCTAGTTACTGGTACCTAAGAAGCGATAAAGAACCAGAGGATATTAATCTGCCCGGTTCAAAAGAATCAAAAGAAATGGTTTTAGATACCGCTCTAAAAGTTAAAAGAGCAAGGGATAATAATAGCTTTAGCTGTCCTCATAATGGTTGTCGTTACTGTGAACCATATGAAAGAATACTAAAAGGAGAGGGAGAGCTAATAGGCCAAGGAGAGCACGGCAATGATCTGTATGTTTTGAAATAAAAAAAGGGAGTTTCAAAAACTCCATATTTTATTAAATAATTACTTTTTATTACGGATTATTTCTTTAATTCCTCTAGCATCCCAGCATCTTAGTCTTATTCCTTTCACGGTTAAAGCTGAACAACCATCTACTTCCGTAATTATGTCTTTAGTTTCTTTTTCTGTCTTAGGGCAACCAAAACCAGCCTTAATAATAATTTCGTCTCCGGGCTCTAAAGAAGCAATTATTATTCCCATTTGTGGCATATAACACATTTTAAAAACTCCTTTTTACGTATTTTCTAATGATCTAATTTTATTCTTTAACAAATGATTTTGAAAGTCAAGTGAAAAGAATTTTGCTATTAATTATTTTGAGTTATTTCTAAAAATATAGTAAAATATTTAAAATATAGTAAAAGTTTTATGAATATTAACTTTTCTTTAATCCCGTTAATTATAGCTCTAGTTTTTTATCTTTGGTATACATTTTCTATTGTTTATCACTTAATCAGGTTCGGTGTAGGCGCTGAGCCTAAAAAAACAGCCTTGGTTTTCTTTACGGGCTCTTTTATTTTGTTTTCTCTTGTGATAATTGCTTATTTTCGAATTAACTGGGAAATTATTTTTAGCTTCTAAATAATTATGTTTTTCTTAAATAAATCAAAAAATAGCTTTGAGGGTCAATTACCAGAAGAAAAAGTTGTTTTGTTAACAAGGAAGCACTGGTTGAATCTATTTATTCCGTTAGCCTTTATAAAAGTATTAATCATACTGGTATTGGGAATTTATTTTATTATAAATTCTTTTGGTTGGTATGAAAGAATTTCATCTCTCTACTGGTTTCTAGTATCATTATTTTTATTGATTTCTTGGACTCTGGCTTTTTACAATATTATGATTTATGAACTCAATACGGTAACGGTGACAAATAAGAGAATAATTCAAAACAAGCAAGAAGGACTTTTTAAACATACTATCAATGAACTAAGTTTAACTAGGATACAAGATATAACAGTTCAGGTTTTTGGTCCTGTGGCTGAATTTTTACGTTTTGGAGAATTAAGAATGCAAAGCGCAGGAGCCAAGAAAAAATTTATTTTTGAAAATCTCCCCGATCCCAGAAAAATTAAAGATATAATTATAAAAGAAAAGAAAAAAATAAAGGTAGTTTGTTAAATAAAAGAGTGTATTGATTTTATCAATACACTTATTACATTGGTTCTATTTTTTTTATTTTATAGAATTTTCTTTCGTAGTCTTTGAGAAGATCTATCTCTTCTTCTATTTCTTCAATCTTTGCTTTGTATTTATTTTTTAATTCTTCCTTTTCATCGAAAAGGTTTTTAATTTCTCTTAGATATTCTAGCTTTTTAATATTTTCTTTTATCCAATTTTCTTTTATTGTATCACTCCCCTATTAATTTTTTTCACCAATAACTCATTGGCATAGCAACTAGATTGACCTTCTTCCGTTGCAACTAAATTATAACATTTTAACTATATCTTGTTAATAGAAATAACAGAAAGCTTGGGTTTAAATTCCAAGCTTTAAAATACATTTTATTATTTTTAGCTCCAGTAATCAATTTCTATATTTTCAGAATTACAATTTAAACATCTTTTGCCATTTAAATGAAAACCACAATAATAACTTCCACATTTAGAACATCTTATTCTTGTTATTTTATTGCATATTTTACAATATCCTATTTTCATTTTTTCTCTTTCGGGTTAAAACATTGCTATAAAATAGCTACATACATTTTAAAAGGTACACACTAACTTTTATTATAATAGCAAATATTATAATTTATTCAAGGTAAAAAATTATAAAAAAAACTGCTAATTATTTTAGCAGTTTTTATATTCTTCTCTTAGCAGGCCAAAGATTACTAGGTCATGAAATTTTCCATTAATAAACCATTCTTTTCTTTTTACTCCCTCTTTTTTAAAACCTAGTTTCTTATGAAGACCAATGCTTCTTTTATTAAAAGAAAGAGCAGCAGACCCAATCCTATTTAGATTTAGTTGATTAAATCCGTAATCTAAAAGTAATTGAAAAACTTCGGTTCCGTATCCTTTGCTCCAACAATCTTTGTTTCCTATAATTATTCCCGCTTCTGCGTGTTGATTTCTGAAATCTATAAAGTTTAAAGCACAATTCCCTATTAGTTTTTTATTCTTTAGAGTTTCTATGCTAAATATTACTTTTTTAGATTTCTGAAAATCTCCCGATTCTTCAAACCATTTTTCCTCCTCTTTTCTTGTCACTGGAAGAACCACTGTTATATATTGAGTTATTTCTGGATCATTAAACCATTCCAAAAATAAATCTATATCTTTTTCTTTGACCGGCCTCAAGTTTATTCTTTTTCCTTTCAACATTTTTTACCTCTTTTATTTTTTTAAAAAACAAATGTCTCTTTTAAGAAAGAGACTGGTTAAATTTATTTATTTTTTAAAAATTATTTATACATAAGCCAAACCAACCCCTTTCTTTAAAAGGACTGTTAAAAAGTAAATACTCATTTTTGAGTTGGCTTGTCTATTCATATAAATTAACTTAATTAAAATTACAATATTTGTCAAGCATACATTATATACGTGACTGAAAAAATTTGTTTTTGTTACATTAAATCAATAAACAAGAGAGGCAAGAATAACTATAAATAAAACTATTATCCAGAGTATTGCTAAATGATTAAAATATCCTTTCAGGTAGTTGGGATTAATTTTTCCTGATTTTACCGACCATACAATATATAGAGCTCCAGAAACTCCTCCAAATAAAAGACCCAATAAAAAGTTTATATTCATGTTTTTTAAAAATTAGATTAATTTAATTATTATAATATATTAACATTTTTTTAAAAATTTGTTAAAAATTTAAAGAAATTTCTAGTAAACATTCTTTTAAGTTTCATTCTCTTTCCTTTTTATTTTAAAGATCAAGGTTATTAATAAAAAAGAGGAAGAAATAAATCTAACCCCTTATTAAGTATTATTCTTTATCGTATCTGAAGGGCGGTCTTTTTTTTATTGAAATTTCTCTTGTGCTTAAAATTTCTGTTTTATTTTTTATAAAAGAGCTAATTTCTTCTCTCCCTGATCTTTTATTATATATATCAAGCTGTCTTTTTTCAACAATACAAAATCCTCCTTTTATTGTAAATTAATTTTAACATAAAAAAATGAATATATCTATTGACAAAAGATATTAAATTGTTATAATAAATAATGTTGCTAGGGGTTTTGAATGATTTGCCGCTCGCAACCGAAGAGAGAACAAGGATTGCTTATAAAAAAGACTTTAGAATATTATTTTTATGTTCCATCCTTTCCTCAATATTCTAAAGCCCTTATCAGTCCTTTTCCCCTCTCTTCATCAAACATATTAGTTTTTTAAAAATTTAAATTATTACATAGTACGCACATAAAAAATATTCATGCGTACTTTTCTTTTTTAAAAATTAATATTCTTTATTTTTTCTAGTATTTTTAATTGCAAGTTATCTTTTTTTGTATCGTAGATTGCGAAAGTTGGTTTGTAAAATAACCCAGCTAAATTTCCTGGATTTACAATTTTTGTCTTTTTAGTTTTTTCTTCCCAAGGCTTATGAGTATGACCATAAAAAATTATATCGTATTTATTGGTTATTGCTAGCTTTTTAGCCAAATCAGGAAAATGAGTAAAGGCTATTTTCTTGTTGTCTAATTCTAATTCTCCCCATTCATTAAAAAAAAGCACGTTATTAAATTTTCTTTTTTGGTTACTACTAATTTCAAAATGATCTTTGTCTACGTTGCCCAAACAAAGATAAATTTTGCCAGGAAAATCATTAATTGACTCTCTTAAAAACGGCAGAGTGCAAATATCACCACAATGAATAATTATTTTAATATTATTATTTTCTATCCAACCCAAAGCCTTTTTAAAGTTTGGCAAGTTGTCATGGGTATCTGAAACTACAGCTATTTTCATAATAACTAAATATTAATACTTAAAATCACTTCCGTGACCAGGAAAAACTTTCATTCCTGGTTTTATTGTTTTAGATAATCTTTCCAGGGAATTTCTCATTTCTTCTGGTGAGCCACCTTTCAGATCAGTTCGACCATAGCCATTTCTAAATAAAGTGTCTCCGGTTAAAATAAACCCATCTCCAATTAAACAAATGCTTCCCTTTGTGTGGCCAGGGGTATTTATTATTTCGATAGAATCATTTCCTATCTTTATTTTATCTCCTTCTTTTAAAAACCTATTAACTTTAAAATCAATGAAATTTTTTTCTGATTCATGAATTAAAATTTTTGCATCGGTTTCGTTTTTTATTTTTTCATTAGCGGTAGTATGATCGTAATGATAATGGGTGTTTATGATATATTTTACTTTTTTTTCTTTTAATTTCTTTATTTCGTTCAATATTTTGTCTGGCTCGGATCCCGGATCAACGACTAATATTTCTTTGTCAGAAATTAATAGATAACAGTTTGTATCAAGAGAGCCTACTTTTATTTGTTTAATTCTCATATAATTAGATTTTAACATAGATTTCCCTTTAAAATAAAAAAATGACACATTATTATTGTGTCATTGTAAATTTGTTATTTTCGTTAAGAACTATATGTGCTCCTTCTTTTATTCCCTTCGGCAGTTTTTCCTTGTTTATTTTGCAGAAAAGCGGTTCTTTATTTCTGTTATTGCATTCTTCTAAAATTAAATATTCTTTTTCTTTGTTATTTCTGCAGATTATCTTTAAAATTTTAAACATCTTGTTTATCTCAATGGTTTCAGTCGGACTACCTTCAAATTCTTTTACGATCCATGTCACAGCTATAACAATCATTAAAAACTGGAAAGCAAAGATTGCAGAAGGATATGTGTCGATGTTTAAAAAAGGAAGAAAGAGCGCAAATCCTACGATTACCCAGCCTAATATATGCCTTATTCCTTTCATTTTATTTCAACTCCTCTTTAAAGAACTTTTATTGATTATAAAATAACAAACTCTTTAAGTCAATTAAATTATAGATAACAAAAAAAAGAAGGTTCATTGTAACCTTCTCATGGAAAAATATTCTTTTATTTTTGAAAGTACTTTTTTGATTTCAGTTGAACCTTGCTTGTCTCCCACTATTCTATCGGTTAACTCTTTAATTCTTCGGCTTGATGGATAGTTGTTTATTGTTTCTTCATTAAGCTCTAGATAACTTTCAAGTATTTTCCTGCCTTCATTGTCATTATCCGCCCTCCTTATACTAGCCGCTACTATTTCTGGAGAAATACAAAAATAAAAACTTATTTCAATCACCTCTTCTTAAGAGAATAGCATAAAAAATAAACAATGCAAATATTAATTAAGACTAATAAATAGTTGTTTTATCTAAAATAAAATACTTAGATTTTTTAACTAAGTATATATTTTATTTTATTATGTATTTTTTAAAGAACAAAGAGAGATGGGTGCTGGGAAGAATTTTTTTAAGATGGGATGGTTTTAAAAAAGAGCAAACCAGGTTTAAAGCTAGACGGTAAAGATTTATAAATAAATCTTTAAAAGCTTTTTAAGGCCTGGTATTTTTTTCTTCCCAGCAAATACCATCTTAATTATTATTATTATTTTGTCAAGGGCAAATCCTTATTTAAAGAGATCTTTGAATCTCTGCCATAACGAATGGGTGCTTTGAGAAATGTCTCTTTTTATTTCTTCTTTTTCTTTTCCAATTTCTTCTTCAATAACCTCTTTTTTAATTATTATTTCGTGACCGATTAAGTCTCCTATTTTATTTTTAATAGACTGGGCAATATTTTTAATAGCAGGTTTTAAATTTGAACGCCAAATATAATCAAATGATTTTACTGCATAATTTTTCCATACGCCCTTAACCCATTGCCACATTTTTTGCCAAATAGGAATAACCTCGCCTTCCCAAACTCTTTTAATAATGCCAGGCAATAATCCAAAAATCTTTTCGGTCCCCTCTTTTACCGCTTCCTTTCCTTCTTCTATTGTTTCTGGGAGTTCAAGCGGAGAAGATTCTGTTTGAGCTAAACATGTACTGTAAAATATTAAATGAAAGAAAGATAAACATATTAATATTTTAATTATTTTTTTCATATTAAAATTAAAATTAAAATAATTCCTTAGCTTGTTTTAACCTTTTTAACACCTTTTCTTTTCCTAGTACTTCTGCAATTTCAAATGGTCCAGCAGAAGCTTTTTTGCCACTCAAAGCAACCCTGAAAGGCCAAAGCACTTTCCCTCTGTCTCCTTTTTCTTCTGCTTCTGGCATTATTTCATTTTTAATATTTTCTTGATTAAACTTATTAGATTCAATTTTATTTATTTTTCTTTCCAGAGCTTTAATGGCTTCTATCGTTTCTTCCTCTGTGGCATTTTTCCAGATCAAAAGATTGGCTGAATAATTAAGTTTTTCTTTGAAAAAGAAATCAGTCAATTCTGTTATTTCTGATATTTTTTTCAATCTTTCGTGGTAAAGAGCTATTATTTTTTCAATCCATTTAACGTCAACTGCTTCTTTGGTGTCAATAATCCTGAATTTTCTTTTTTTCTCTTTAAATAACTTGAGTTCTTTTGGAGAATTTGAATTATTAGGAAAATTCAAATTCCCATAATTATTCTCTATTTCTTCAATTAAACCATCTCTAACCAAATAAGGGATGCAGAGTTCGGTGATTTTCTCAAGAGAACTTTTTTTAATGTAAAAACCGTTTATCCAATCAAGTCTTTTTTTATTTAAAATTGCTCCTCCTTTTTGGCATCTATCAAGGGAAAATTCTTTAACTAGCGAAGGAAGAGAAAATATTTCTCTGTCGGTTCCTGGATTCCATCCAAGCAAAGCCATAATATTTACCAAAGATTCAGAAAGATAGCCCTCTTCTTTGTATTCATTTATTGAAACTGCTCCATGTCTTTTGCTAAGTTTGCTTCTGTCTTCTCCAAGGATTAAAGGTAAATGAACGTATTCAACTGAAGGAATGTTAAGAGCTTCTTGTAACAGTATTTGCTTGGGAGTGTTTGAGATATGGTCTTCTCCTCTTATCACATGAGTAATTTTCATTTCAAAATCATCGATTGCTACCGCTAAATTATACAGAGGATTTCTTTCGTCTTTGGCGATAGAAAAATCACCAAAAGAACCAGAATCGAACTCTACTTTATCTCTAATTAAATCAGTAAAAATAATCTTTTTTGAGGGTGTTTTAAATCTAATAATATATGGTTTTTTTTCAGCTAAATTTTTCTCTATTTCTTCTTTGGACAATTCTCTGCATTTTCCAGAATAAGCAGGAGCTCTGCCAATAGACATCATGTATTCTCTATGTTTTTCTAGCTCTTCCTTCGGGCAAAAGCAGTAATATGCCTTATCTTCTTCTAATAATTTTTTTATGTATTTTTCATAAATATCCCTTCTTTCGCTTTGTCGATAAGGCCCATAATTTCCTTTATAATCCTGCCCTTTTTCTAAACTAGGACCCTCGTCCCAGCTAATGCTTAACCATCTTAATCCCTCTAAAATATCTTTTTCAAAAACAGGCCTGGATCTTTCTTCGTCAGTATCTTCAATTCTAATAATAAAGCAACCATTGTGCTTTCTAGCAAATAAAAAATTAAACAGTCCCACTCTTGCTGTTCCGATATGCAAAAAGCCGGTTGGAGAAGGGGCAAGTCTTACCCTTATGCGATCTTCGATTTGCGATTCTTTTTTTATCATTTTATTGAGAAAGATATTCTACGATATATCCTGCAATTACTCTACCCGCTTTTGGTTTAGCAAACAAGCGGGCATGTCTTTTCATGATATCTAATTCGTTAGGCTTTGAAAAAATATACTTTAATCTTGATAAGAAAAAATGAGGAGTTAAATTAGATTCTTCAATTACTATAGCAGCACCTTTTTCTGCGTAAGCATAAGCATTCTTAACTTGGTGATTCTGAGCAGACTCAGGCAAAGGAATTAAAATTGATGGTTTTCCTACGGCAGCTATTTCAAATATGCTCCCTGAACCCGCTCTTGATACAACAAAATCACAAGCTTTATAAGCGTTTTTTAATTCTATTTCTTTAAGAAACGGGACGGGATGGTAAAGCTCTTTTGACCCTTTACCGATCATGACATCAGCCTCTGATCTTATTTGATCAAAATTCTTTATTCCTACTTGATGAATTACTTCAAATTCTTTTAGCATTTCAGGAAGGATATTCAAAATAAGGTCATTAATTCTCTGAGCTCCCTGAGAACCACCCATAATAAGAACAACGGGTTTTTCCATTTTCAACTGAAATAAATTCCTAGCATCTTCTTTTGATCCATCTAATAATTCTGTTCTTATAGGATTTCCTATCAAGAACATTTTTGATTCATTAACATGATCGGTCCGAAAAAAAGAAATAAATATTTCCTTTGAGAACTTCCCAATAATTCTATTTGAAAGACCAGGAATTTTATCAGATTCGTGTAAAAAAATAGGTATCCTTAAAAGTTTTGCTGATAAAGCGGGAGGAAAAGAACCATAACCTCCCTTACTGAAAATAAGATCGGGAGCAAGAAAGAATAAATAATGAAAAGATTGAATGATTCCAATTATTATCTTGAAAAAATCTATTATATTTAAAAAGATAGCTTTTATTCCAAAATACCTTCTTATTTTACCAGCTAGAACAGTTTTTGATTCTATTCCCTCTTGATGAAATAAGCTAGCCGTTAAATTGTCTTTAGGGCCTATATAGAAAATCTCAAGCTTTCTATTTCCTCGATAAAGCCTCTTTAGTTCTCTGGTTATGGCAATAATTGGGAAAACATGTCCTCCAGTTCCCCCGCCAGTAAAAATAACTTTCATGTTTTTAAATATTATTTTAAATGCCTATTATTATATTTTAGAATGTTTTGAGATATTTAACAAAATTCCTAATCCAATAAATTCAGCTATTATAGCTGATCCTCCGTAACTAATAAAGGGCAACGGAATTCCAGTCAAAGGGACCAAGCTAATCATTGCCCCGATATTTACAAAGGCCTGAATTACTATCCAAGAAACAATCCCAAGGGCAGTTAACTGCAAAAACTTATCATCACATTTTTGGGCTATTTCAAATCCTCTTATTAAAAAAATAATAAAAAGTAAAATTAAAACAAAGCATCCAATAAAACCAGTCTCTTCGGCAAAAATAGAAAACACAGAATCAGACATAACTCCCGGAAGAAAGCCAAATCTTTGTCGGCTCAGACCCATTCCTAATCCTCTTATTCCGCCAGAACCAACCGCAATTAAAGACTGTTTTAAATGATATCCTATACCCTGAGGATAAAGCTCAGGATTCATAAATATTAAAAATCTATTCATTCTATAGGGAGCAATTTTTATTAAAGCCAACAAAATTCCTATTCCAGAAAAACTCAACAATAAAACGTGCCATAAGGGAGCACCGGCTAAAAAATACATCAAAAGAGCAATTATAGCTATTATTCCCAGGGTGCTTATATCGGGTTGTAGAATTAAAAGAAAGCTAATAAAACCAACGATAATCAGAAAAGCAAAAAGAGTTTCATATATTTTTTTATCCAGTTTTATCCACCTCTTTGATTTTTTTATTGAAAGATTTTTATTAAAAGTATTACTTGTTTTTTTAAGCCAACTTGCCAAATAAAGGATAAAAAATACTTTTAGAAATTCAGAGGGCTGAAAAGAAAATGGTCCAATAGAAACCCATCTGGTAGCTCCCCAAGCTTTTGAACCAACAACTGGTAGAAAAACTATTACCAGAAATAATAAATTTAATATAAGTAAGGGCAATATTCTTTTTTTTAATGAAGGAATTTCTATTTTAAAAAAAATAAATGCGAGGATTATTCCCGGTAAAAAACCGAACTTAATTTGATGGCTTAAAAAATAAAAAACATTGCCATGAATATTATGAGCGGGTGAAAAAGAAACACTGGCCAAAACTAAAATGCCAATAACTGATAACAGGGTAACAATTCCTATCAAAATATAATCAGGCTTCTTCTCCATTGGCAAGTTCTTTTACGTATTTTTTAAATAAATCCCCTTTTTCTTTATAGTCCTTAAAAATACTAAAACTAGGAGAAGCAGTTGAAAGAAGACAAATTTTTCCTTCCTCGGTTTTTCCATAGGCTATTTTCACTGCATCTTTCATGTTGTCAACCGAAAAATCTTTAGGTAAATTACTTATTTCCTCTTTGCGATCGACAAGTTTTATTGTTTGCCAAATTCTCTTTCCCGTAGTTGGAAAAAGAATAACATTTTTAATTTTGCTTTTAAGAACCCTCTCTGCCAATTCATCAAATCTTTGTTTTCGTTCGTGCCCACCCAAGATAATAGTCTCCACTTCTTCTCCCAAAGCATCCATTGCTCCAATAGTTGCTTCAGGAATAGTAGAAAGAGCATCATTATAAAACTTTATTCCTCTAAATTCTCCTACAAACTCTAATCTGTGAGGAAGAGGTTTAAATCTGCTAATTACTTTTCTAATCTCTTCATCAGAAACTTTAAAAATTCTAGCAACTGCTATTGCTGCTTTGATATTACTCTGATTAAATTTTCCTTTTAAATGAATCTGGTCGGGATTAATTATTTCTTCAAGATTAATAGAGTTAAAATCAATTTTTTCTGCTTTCGAATCTTGAGCAATTTCTTTTACAAGTATGTCTTCGCTATTATATATTAGATAATCAGCCTCTCCTTGAAATTTAGTAATATTTTGTTTAGTTTGTACATATTGTTCAAAGCTAAGATAATAATCAAGGTGTTCTGAAAAAATATTTAGAAAAACAGCAATTGAAGGACTTTCCTTGATCGTTGCTAGTTGATGACTAGACATCTCGTAAACATAAACATCGTCCTTCTCTGCTTCTAATAAAAAAGGAAGAACGGGTTTACCGATATTTCCCACTAGGTGAGTATTCAGTCTAGCTTCTCTTAAAATAGCGTTAATTAATGTTGCAGTAGTGCTTTTTCCTTTTGTTCCTGTAATTCCGATTATTAAGCCAGGACAATTACTTAAAAATAGCTCAGTTTGAGAAGTAATTATTACCCCGCTATTTTCAGCCTGCAAAAGTTCATTTAAATAAAAAGGTACTCCTGGTGATTTTAAAATCACATCATATCTTTCTAGATTAAGAAGATAATTTTTTCCTAAAGAAAGTTCTTTTCTTTCATCTGATCCCAATAATTCTCTAGCTTCTTTGCTTAGTTTTTCAAAAGAATTTTGATCAGCTACTTCAATAATTTTCTTTGGAAAAAGTTTCCTTAGAAGTTTAAAGCTCTCTATTCCTTCTTTGCCAAGACCAAGAATTAATACCCTTTTTTCCTTTAGATCATTTAGACTCATATTATTATAAAATAGCATAAAGCTAACTATAAATAAAGATAAAAAACCGAGGAAAACTCGGTTTTTTTATTAAAAAATAAAGGTAAATCTATATTGACTGATAAGAATCTATAATTTTAAGAACAAGGTCTTCGTCTGTAATATTTTCATTAATATAGTCTTCTATCCATATTTCTGATATGTGCCAAGTTCCTTCTATATTTTCATTCATATCTTCAACTGTTGCCTCAAGTCCGCTAATATCCCAATCATTATATTTCTTTATTCCGATAAAAGTTCCTGCGATTAAAGCCATCTCTTGCTTCAAAACATCTCTTTCTGATATTGTTTGATATTTAATGTCAAGAATTCTTTTATCCTCAACTTCTTTAATTGATATAACAAAACTATTAATTCCGTTTTTAACTAATTGATCTTTTATTGCTTCAAGAGCAACGCGATCATAGGAATTACCTTCCTGATAACTTTCTTCTAAGCTTTCTTCGCCATAAGAAGAAAATTCACCACTTAGCTCCAACATGTTAAGAACTAGAGTTCCTCCTACAGCAAAAACGACTACTAAAGTTAAAACAAGAAAAAATCTATTCTTTGAAAAATTTTTGCTTATATAATTACTCATTTTTAAACTTAAATATTTTTTACCAGCTCCATTAAGTCATTTTATTTTTAAATAGAGATTAGTCAAGGATTTTTTACATTAATAAAAAACTAAATGAAGAAAGAAAAGATAGTTATTAGGGCAAAAAATAAAACGAACCAACCAAAGTTTAATTTTTCAGCAACTTTTAAAAGAACGTGAATAGTTAAAAAGCCGAACAAAAAAGAAAAAAATAATCCAATCAAGTTCTGGCTAGAAAAAACTAGCTTGTCCAAGTTAATAAAAATATTTCCAGCTAAAATCACCGGGAGACTCATCAAAAAGCTTAATCGTAAAGCATGAGTTTCTTTAAACTTTCTCAAAAGAAGCGTGGCAACTGTTATTCCGGAACGAGATAGCCCTGGTAAAATTGAAGCTCCTTGAGCAATACCAAGAATAATCCCGTCTTTTTTATTAAGATCAATCAATTCTTTGGAACCACTATTTTTTTTACTTAACTGAAGAAGGGCCGTAATAAGTAATAATAATCCTATGAAAAGCATTAATCCTTTACCGCCCAAAGAAAGATTTTCTTCAAAAGAGTCTATTATTTTAAGGATAGATATTCCAACTATTCCGCTAACAATTGAAACTATAATATAAAATTTTACTAATATTTTTGCCTCTCTTTCCGCTTTTCTATAATTAAAAAAATTTTTCAAAAGATAAATGACCTCTTTTCTAAGATAAACTAAGGCAGCAAAAAAAGTGCCCAAATGCAAAAAAAGAGCATATCTTATTAAATCCCCCGCTTCTAAACCACCTTCAAAAAGATTAATTTTTGCAAGAATAATAGCTCCCTCAGAACTGATAGGAAGCCATTCGGTAATTCCCTGGATAATACCTAAAATAATTGATTCAGACATTTTTAATTAATTTTACCAAGATACTGTTTTAAATTATTTAGAGATATTTTCCTCATTGAAAATTCATGTTTTTCTTCGGGCATCATTTCAGCAAATGTTTTATTGTGGCCCTGAGGAATAAAAATAGGATCCCAACCAAAACCATTCTCCCCCCTTGGCTTTTCTGCGATAGTTCCAGCACATATTCCTTTGAATATTTCAATTTTATCATTAACGCAAAGAGCGAATTGAACTTCGGCAAGAGCAGTCTTGTCTCTGTAATGACTGACCAAGCTACACAAATCTTCATTACTTAGAGTTTTGGAGAACCACTTGATAAAAGGCCCTGGCAGCCCATTTAGAGCGTTAAAAATAAGAGAGATATCTTCCACCAGGACGGGCCTTTTAACCTCTCTGTAGGCCTTTCTGGCCTTATCAGACACTATTTCAGTTAGATCAAGGGATTGAATCTCTGGAATATTTAAATTTAGATGTTTTATAGGGAAATCAAAAAACTTCTTCAAGTATTCAGCTTTTCCAGGATTACTTGTAACAAAGAATATTTCTTCTATTCTTTCCATAAATAATCAATTTTATTTTTTCTTTTTGTGTCTTTTTTTCTTTCTTTGAACTTTAAGCTTATGCTTTCTCATTTTCCTTTTCTTTTGTTTCTTTTTTGTTCCCATGATTCAATTAAGATTATATTAACAATGAGACCTTTATTTTATTAATTTAAATTTTCTAAATTATAATAAAAAAATTATTTCTAAAAATCAATATTTTTCAGCTTTATTTTTAATACTTTTATTTTTAGGCAATATTTTTTTCTCAAAATATTTAAGCAAAACAGGTAAATTTTCTTCCATTCTCGCTTTCTCCCAACTTAAATAAAAAGCAACTAGACTATCTTCGATAGTACCAACACATTCAAACGGTTTAAAATTTCTTTCTCCTGTTAATTCTTTCATTAAAAGAATCAAGTCTTTATCTTTAAATAAATCTTTTCCAAATATGCTATCAAGCTGTTCTTTTCTTAAAAAAGGATAAAGGCAGGTATAAACAAATAAGCATTTCGGGCACTTACCGCACCAACGGCCAGTTTTTTTCTTTTTGCCCGAATTCGTTTTAAAAGCTTCGTTGCAACTCATAAAAGAAGAAAAATATTCAGGATACTTAGAAAAAAGCTTGGCGATCTGAACTTCATTTAAAACTCTTAAAAAGCTAAAATACTCAATTTCGCTTGCTAAATATCTTTTTGAGTATTTTCTAAATTTCTTTTCAAAATCATGACTTTTAGAATACTGATGATTAACCTCTTTGTTTAAATATTTTACATTGCCTTCATTCGAACTCTTTTCATTGGAAACGGCAACATACTTACAGTCAAAAATAACAGCCAATAGAACGCTCAGGAAAGCAAGGTAAGCAGAAAACGGAGTATGGCCATTTAAAAATCCTTTGTTATTTAATTCGATTAATTTTTTATCAATTTTTCTTTCTACGATTAAAGGGTTTTTAAATCCAGCTATTCTCATTATTTCTTTGGCCGGCTTAGTCGGGTTCAAAGAAAAACAATTAATTTTCTTTTTAGTGTTTTTCAACATTTCTAACGTAACGATAGAATCTTTTCCTCCTCCAACAGGAATAATAAACTTATTTTTAAGCTTATCGGAATAACTAATTAAATCTTCGATACTTAACCTTTCTGCTTCTAATTTCAAAAAACCTTCTTTTCGCCAATCAATCTTATTTTTATAAAAAAACTCGCCCATTCCATTTATAATTAGATCTATCCACCACTTAATTTGATGCTCGTTTAATTTATCTGCTCTTATTTCTATTTTAGGCGAACAAGTTGCCTTCCAATAACTCAGCATTTCTATTAAACCAAGATGAAAAATTAAATTATTAAGATCTTTTTTATTGATTCTATTCAATCTTTTTTTTTCAATTCCCTTAATGATAACCTTGGGTTTAAATTTAATACTTGGTTCAATTAAAAAATAAAAAGAAATAATTAAATCTTTTTTATTTATTTTATAAGAATATTCTTTATAAATAAATTTTGGATATTTTTTTCTTAAAGAATTAACTTTATTTGACATAATGAATTATTTGTGACAAAATAAATACGGAGGCCAGTTCTTTAAAATCTCCGGTCTTCAGGAGGTGTTTGACATGAAGGAGAAACTAATATACGCAAAACAAAACTGGATGAATGAGCCTTCTCTTGTCGCTTTCATTTCTGCCTATATCTATACCGTAGTATTAATAATTATGATAATCGCAGACTATCTAACAAAAGACTTTCGTACTCCAGATAGCTTGATCCAAATCTATCAATGGTTGCTTATTATCTACGTAACATTTAAAGCAAGTGACCGTTGGATTCTGAAAATAAACTGGAAATCAAGAGGCGGAGAAGTTCTTGTCATTGCCTGGCTCGTAACAGCAATGACAATGTATATCGTAGAATATTGCACCAAAGGATTCTATTCCACCCCTCCTGCCATTATAAACATCACGAAGGACGTATTAATAATTTTCGCCTTCTCGAGAGCTTTCAAGTATCTCTATAAAAAAACACAACGGGAGAAAAATAAATACCCGCCACCAGTTTGCAATACAAGCCTAGAAGAGTGCGGACCCTCAAGACTAATAATTGAAAATTAAGGGAAGGCTCATTCATACATATCTAAAACATTGGCATAGGCGCTTGCTTATGCCCCCCTTTTTTAACCAAGCAACCTTATTACTACTCCAACAATTGCAAGAACAACTCCTATTATCCAAAATCTCATAGTTACTTTATAAGAGGGCCATCCCTTTGCTTCAAAATGATGATGGATTGGCGTAGAAATAAATATCTTCTTCTTCCTTATTTTTTTTGAAAACAACTGTAAAATTGCAGAACCAGATTCTAAAACTAAAAGTCCGGCAATGATTGGCAAAATAAAAACAGAATTAGTTAAAAAAGCCACCACTGCCATAGTAGAGGTCAAACCGAGAATTCCTGTTTCTCCCATATAAAATCTAGCAGGCGGGATATTAAACCAAATAAAAGCAAAAAGCGTTCCAGTAATAACAGCGCAAAAAGTAGCCAAGTCTATTCTTCCTTGAGAAAAAGCTATTATTGAAAAAGCTCCGAAAATTGAAGCAAATGCTCCTCCGGCTAATCCGTCCAATCCGTCGATTATTCCTCCCGACCAACTAGCTACCATAACTATAATAAAAAGAGGAATATACAAAAAACCTATATAAAAATCACCCAAAAAAGGAACATAAATAACATTCCAGCCAAGTTTATAAAAAAACCACCAACCACCCACGGCTCCAATCGAACTTACTATAAGAAGTCTTCTGGTAAATTTCATGCCTCCTCCAATATACCTTCCTCTTCCAGAAACGAAAGTAATAAATTTCTTTAAGTATTTGCCCAAAGTTGATTCAGGGGGAGCACATTTAGGATGATAACAAACTTGAAGAATGTCATCAAAAAGACCAACTATAGAAGCTGCTACTAAGGTAAATAAAGGAAGCCACGTTTGAGAGCGAGATAAAAAATTAAGATTTTTAAACCAAAGATTATCTGATAATTCAGAAAAAAGCCAAAAAATAAAAACAATTCCGAGAGTAGTCAGCCAAACTAAAAGCCCTCCGAAGCGAGGAGTTTTTGTTTCTTTATCTTTATGAAGATTATAAAAAACCGAAGCCTCTTCACCGGTAATCGCTTTTGTGCGAGCCTCTTTTTTCCAAAGTTTATGCTTGTATAAAAAATAAGTTAGGACGGGAGTCCAAATAGCAGCTAAAACTGCTGCTATTGCTGCCAGGCTCATTACTTTAATAACATTAAAGGTTAACAGAGAACCGTCGATAAAAATCATAATAATCCTTCGTAGTAATAAATTAATCTTCTCATTTCAGAAAAACGATTCTCCGAAGAACTGGTTCCTAATATAATATTAATAATATACCCTTCTCCTTTTGGATTTTCCATAACCAGTAACAAGCAACCGCCCGCTTTATTGGTGTATCCAGTTTTACCACCAATTATTTCTGGAAATTCATTTAATAACTGATTAGTATTTTGATCAATCAAGTGATGAAAACTGCCATCGAAGTTAAATACTTCATATGATTTTTTTTTAGTGATTTCAAATATCTCTGGATGTTTTTCGATTATATGCTTTGAAAGTTTAACCAAATCTTCAGAAGTTGAATAGTTCTCTTCTCCATTAGAACTAGCCAAACCAGTTGAATTTAAAAAACTACTATTATTAAGACCTAAGGCGATAGCTTCTTTGTTCATTATCCTTATGAAAGATTCTTCTCCAATAGACTCCTCTTCTCCAGCAAACATTCCTTCGGCTATTGCAAAAGCAGCGTCATTGCTTGATTCAATTAGCATGCTATGCAACAAATCTATAAAAAGAAGTTTTTCTCCTGGTTTTAATTGTCCCACTTCTCCTTCTTGGTCAACTGCTTTTCTGCTAATTTCTAGTGGCTGATCAAGACCATAACCCAACTCAAAAGCAGTTAAAGCTGTCACTAGTTTAGCAATAGAGGCAATAGGTTTTTCTTGATTAATATTCTTTTCATAAAGAATTTTTTCCTGATCTGGAGTTACTAAAATAGAAATAGCTGAATCAGCCCTAATATCTATCTCTTCGGCTCGAGAAACTTTTACCTGAATCGGCCTCTTTTCACCTCTTTTAAGATTTATCATATTTATCTGAGCTAAATACATTTCAGGACTATAACCCGCCTCTTCGTAAACAAACCCTCCTAATTCTCCTTTTAGTGAATTAATCCCCCAAAAACTAATAAAACTAATTGCAAAAACAGCTATAAGAACCTTTAAATTTTTAGACATATTATTTAGATTTATTTTTATTGTTTTTACTATTAACAATCCTTACGTGAAGCTCTTTGAGTTGTTCTTTTGTCACGTTAGCAGGAACGTCTAGCATAAGATCTCTGTTGTCTCCGGTTTTTGGAAATGCTATTACCTCCCTAATGTTCGGTTCGTTTAGTACTACTGATAAAAACCTGTCAATTCCTGGAGCTATTCCTCCGTGAGGAGGAACGCCATAAGAAAAAGCTTCAAAGTAATGTTTAAAGTTGTCTTTGATGTCTTTCTCTTTATGTCCTAGAACTTTAAAAACAGCCAGCAATGCATCTAATTCTGTTGTCCTTATACTCCCCCCCGCAATTTCGTAGCCATTTAAAACCAAATCATACTGCCAAGCTAAAACATTTTCTGGCGATTTACTTATTTCTTTAATATCATTAATTTTAGGCTTTGTAAAAGGATGATGCATTGCACCCCATTTTTTATCCTGTTCATGCCATTCAAACATGGGAAAATCAACCACAAAAGCAAAAGCTAATTCATCAGGATCATTTTTATCATTTCTTAAATCGGGCTTATCGCTTTTATATTTTTCCATTGCTTCTTTGTAAGTAATTTTTGGAAAAGGACTTTGACTAATTTTTTTATTGGGAAATATATTTTTAATTATTTCTGCATATAATTCTTCGATCAAATTTAAAATATCGTCTTGTTCAATAAAAGCCATT
The DNA here is from genome assembly GCA_964445905.1 of uncultured Candidatus Saccharibacteria bacterium. GTDB lineage: Bacteria > Patescibacteriota > Minisyncoccia > Minisyncoccales > JAGGXC01 > CAYUNN01. Next base: position 22,699 of record CAYUNN010000005.1, read on the forward strand.
TCTATATCTAATTGAGTATGTTCTGCCTGACGATCAGCCCGAGGGTCTTCGTCTCTAAGAGCCCTAGCTACCTGAAAATATTTTTCAAAGCCAGCTATCATTAATAATTGCTTGTACTGTTGAGGGCTTTGAGGAAGAGCATAAAATTTTCCCGGTTGAAGCCGAGAAGGAACCAAAAAGTCTCTTGCTCCTTCAGGAGTAGATTTTGTTAAAATAGGAGTTTCTATTTCAATAAAATCTTTAGATATCAAGAAATTTCTCATAAAATGAATGACTCTTTGTCGAACTTCAAAATTTCTTTTCATCCTTTTCCGTCTCAAGTCCAAATAACGATATTTTAATCGTTTTTCTTCTGTTATATCATAACCATCACTGTCAATAGAAAAAGGAAGAGTTTCTGCTTTTGAATGAACTATTACTTTTTCTGTTTTAATTTCAAAGTTGCCACTTTCAATCTTATCGTTTTTCATTCCATCGGGTCTTTCAGAAACTTCTCCTATCGCCTCAATGATCCACTCTGGTCTTATCTCGTTTGCTATTTTATATGTTTCTTTTTGGCTTGGTAAAAAAACTAACTGAGACATTCCCTTCCTGTCTCTTAAATCTATAAAAATAATCTTACCGTGGCTTCTTTTTGAGTTAACCCAACCGGCAACTTTAATTTTTTTACCTGAGTTTTTTTCCAGCTCAGCGCTTAAAATTCTTTCCATAAAAATTAATTCTTTAAATATTTCTTTATTTCTCCTAATAATTCTTTTGGATCATAGTTAGTCTTCAGTAAATAATTTTTTGCCCCTAATTCTTCCGCAATTAATCTAGTTTGAGGATCGTCAAAATTACTGAGAACAACTACTGGAATTGAAGAAATTTTAGAGTTGGCTTTTCTTTTTTCTAAAAAAGCAGTTCCATTCTCTTCGGGAAGAAGAATATCTAAAATTATTAAATCGGGTTTTTCTTTTTGAGCTAAATCTAAACCCTCTCTTACCTCGATAGCAGTAAAAACCTTGAATCCTGAATTTTCAAACTTGTCCCGATACATTTCAGCAAGAATAGACTCATCTTCAATAATTAAAATTTTTTTATTCTTTTTCATTTTAATAAAAGATGATTTACTTTAGAAACATTATATAATTATAGCAAAAAATATTAAAAAGCAAACATTAAAACCCCTTTTAAGGGGTTTTAAAGATAAAAATATTCCATTTTTTTACATTTCAGTCTCTTCTTCGTCTTCTTCCGGTTCCATTTCTATCGGTTTTTTTTCTGATTCACTTGGCATGTCTGGTTCGCTTGGCATATTAATTTCTTCTTCTTTTTCCGAAAAACTTGAACCTTCGGCCTCTCCCTTACCCTTATTTTTCGTTAAATAGTAGACTATCAAAGCAACAGCAATTAACGCTATTACCCCTATTACACCTAAATAATTCATAAAATTTATTAAGTTGATTATTTATTACGACCTTGCTTTTTATAAATCTATTAGTTTATTCTCCTTGTTTGTTTGCTTCCTGTCAAGTGGAAAATAGCTGGCTAATTCATATATAGTTCCAGCCCCCATTATTATTAAAACATCTTTTTCTTCTAGTTTTTTGTTTAAATGACGAGCTATTTTATTGATAGTTGGAATATAAAAAGTTTTAAAATTTGCTTTTTTTTCTATTTCTTTTACTAATTTTTCTGAAGAAACATTTTTTTTAATAGTAGCTTCTTCCCGTCCGGCAACATCATAAATATCAGCAATAATTAATTCATCTATTAAAGAATTAGATAAAACTTTAATAAAATCATCAAATAAATAAAACGTTCTCTGGTACTGATGAGGTTGAAAAACAGCATAAATTTTTCTATCGGGAAACTTTTCTTTGCATGCATTAAGAGTGGCTTTAATTTCAGTAGGATGATGAGCATAGTCATTAATTAAAGTAAATTTCGCATCTTTTGTTCTGCGTTGAGAAAGATCAAATCTTCTCCAAGAGCCCTTGTATTCGGATAAAGATTCAAGAACTGTTTTCTTGTCAATATTTAGAATTTCAGCAACAGAAAGCACAGCTAAAGCGTTGGCAATATTATGTTTTCCAGGAATCTTCATGACATTTTTAATTTCATCTGCTTCGTTTTGATCAAGAGAAAAACTTTTAACATTAAAAGGACAAGGCTTAATACTTTCCATTAATTTGCCAATATTTTTATCGTTTCCATTGATAATTAGAAAGCTTTCCTTGCTTAAATTATTTAAATATTTTTTATAAGTAAAAAGAATATCATCCAAATCTTTGTAAAAATCAAGGTGTTCTATTTCAATATTTGTTAGAACAAGTATATCGGGATAATAGTTCAAAAAAGAAGCATTCCACTCATCAGCTTCAATAACTAAATACTTTGAATTGCCAACTCTGCAATTAGAATCACCTAACTCTCTAAGCTTAGTTCCTATAATTACAGTAGGATCTAAACCTGCTTTTATTAATAGAAGACCAAGCATTGAAGAGGTCGAACTCTTTCCATGAGTTCCAGAAACAGCAATGGTAAAATATTCTTTTGTTAAATCTCCTAGGGCCTGAGAATAACTTTGAATTTTAATATTTAACTCTTTTGCTTTTTTAACCTCTGGATTGCTATCATTTGCAGCCGAAGTATAAATAACCAAATCAATATCTTCTTTAATATTAATACCTTTGTGTTTTCCGATAAAAATCTCTACTCCTTTTTTTTCAAGATCTTGGGTAATTTCAGAAAAAACCAAATCAGAGCCAGTTATTTTATGACCCTTTTCTAAATAATATCTAGCTAGAGCAGAAACCCCTATCCCGCCAATGCCAATGAAGTGAATTTTTTTCATTTTTTTAAAGAAATTGATCCTAATTCTATGTGCTCCGCTCCCGAACGTTTAAGCTTGCTTTCCATTATCTCTATAGAATTGACTTCGAATTGAAAAGAAATATTTTTATTAATTTCCGGTCTTTCTTCAGGATCTATATTTTTCCACTGCCATTTTTTAACTCTACCTAAAGTAATATGAGGCAAAAATTCTCTTTGATCTGGTTGAAAGCGAATAGATTCTTTTAGAATGTTGTCTATTTCTTTTTTTAAAAAGGAAAGTGGCTCACATTTCCCTCCTTTAACCCAAACCAACCTTGGAACATCTTTATGCTGAGGTCCATAACTTATTTGGGTTAGATTAATTAAAAAAGGAGAAAAATTATCTTCTATTTTTTTTAAATTTTGACAAATATCTCCTGTCTCTTGGTCGGAAAGATTTCCTATGAAAATCAGTGTCAAATGAAGGTTTTTTTCTCCGGCCCATCTAATTGGAAGCTCTGACCATTCTTCTTGTAATTCAATTAATCTCTGTTTAATTTTATGCGGTAAATTAATAGCAATAAATACTCTTCTCATGTTTCCTAAAAGTAATTTTATTTTACTACATAATAACTCATTTAAGCCTAATTGTTAATACAATATTGACAAATAACACAGTAATTGTTAATTTGATAAATAGTTCGTCTTTTATTTGGCGAACTATATCATTGAGAAGACAATCGTTCTTTAAAAAAATAAAAGGAGGGGACTAAATTGAGTTCCAAAGATATAAAAGATATATATGAAATTATAGAAAGAATAATAGAAAGAAACGAATTAAGGAAAGAGGCAGAAAAAAAACTAGACAATGCTATTAAAGACATAGAATCTTTTTTAAATAGCTTAAAAAAGTATTCGAATCAAGTTATACCAATCAATGGCCTTAGAATAGACATAGAAAACAACATTAAAAAAACACAATTATTAAAATGTACAATTAGTGACCTGGAAAGTGAACTTTTTGATTCGTTGCAATGTCTAAAATACTAAAAACTTCAAAATGGGAGTAAAAATTCACTCCTATTTTTATTTTTCTTTAATAAAAAATATAAAAATGATAAAATAAACAATAATGAAAGAAGCATATCTTTATAAAAAGATATCGGGCGAAAAGGTAAAATGTCAAAACTGCGCTCATTATTGCATTATCAGTCCTAACAGAAGGGGCCTTTGTGGCGTTAGAGAAAATAAAAATGGTAAACTATATGCCTTAAATTATGGGAAAGCAATTGCTTCTTGCATTGATCCCATTGAAAAAAAACCTTTATTTCATTTCTTGCCTGGAACAAAAACTTTTTCAATAGCTACAATTGGATGCCCTTTTAAATGCTCTAACTGCCAAAATTATGACATTTCCCAAGGAGCTAGAAACAAAGAAGAGATACCGGGAGAAAATCTTCCTCCAGAAAAAATTATTGAGATTGCAAAAGAAAATAATCTTCCTAGCATTTCATATACTTACACAGAACCAACAATTTTCTCAGAATATGCTCTAGATACAATGAAAATAGCTCAAAAAGAAGGTATTAAAAATATTTGGATAAGCAATGGTTTTTTATCAAAAGAATGCTTCGACCTTGTATCCCCTTATCTTGACGCAGCAAATATAGACTTAAAGAGTTTTTCGGATAATTTCTATAAAAAATATTGCGGAGGAAAATTAAAACCAGTTATCGAAACAATAAAAAGGCTAAGAAAAAAGAATATTTGGATTGAAATAACAACTTTAATTATTCCTACTCTTAATGATTCTGAAAAAAACCTTAAAGATATTGCTAAATTTATTAAAAAAGAAATTGGAAAAGAAACGCCTTGGCATGTTACTAAATTCTCCGGAAGAATTTCCTGGAAACTTCAAAATATACCAGATACTTCTCTAGAGACAATAAAAAAAACTTGGGAAATTGGTAAAAAAGAAAATTTAAATTATGTATATACAGGAAATATACCGGGGTTACCATCAGAAGATACTTTTTGTCCCAAGTGCAACAAGATAATGATTGATAGAAATGGATATGAAATTAGTCGTTATGACAAAGAAGGAAAATGCTCAAATTGCAATCAAGATTTAAATTTAATTTTAAAATAATTTATGAATATTAAATTTGCTTGCATCTCCCCTCATCCCCCGATACTCTTACCTTCGGTTGGATTGAATAAAGAAAAGAAAAAAGTTCAAAAAACAATAAGTTCTCTTGGGAAACTAGAAAAAAAATTCAATCAATTAAAAATAGACGAAATAATAATTTCTTCTCCTCACCCTGACTGGGGGTTCAATGTCCCCTTGCATTTTATAGCAAATAAATTTCATGGAAAAATAAAAACTCTTCTTATCGGAACAGAATCGCCAAGCTTTTATTTCAAACAAGGGGGAAAGATGGTTTCAGAAATGGAAGATAAAAATTATGCCATTATTTCTTCTGGAGACTTATCTCACTATCTAAAAAAAGAGGGGCCCTACGGATTCAATCCTCAAGGTCCTAAATTTGATAAAGAATTTATAAGATACTTGAAAGAAAAAGATGTTTTAAATATTATAAAGTTAGATAAAAAATTTCCAGAAGCAGGAGAATGTGGTCTTCGATCGTTTTGTTTTCTTCTAGGAATATTAGATAATTATAAATCGGATTGGCAACCAGAAATCCTGTCATATCAAGATTCTTTTGGGGTCGGATATCTTGTGGCCAATTTCAAAATAAAATAAATATGCATCCTCTAATTAAACTCGCCAAATTAACAACAGAAAATTATATCAAGGACAAGAATAAAGTATCTCCTCCCGATGACTTCCCAAAAGAATTTTTACAAAAAAAATCAGGGATTTTTATTACTATTAAAAAAGAGGGCAAATTAAGAGCCTGCATCGGAACATATCTTCCCACGGAAGATAATATTGCCCAGGAAGTTATTGAAAACACTGTTTCCGCCGCTACAAAAGATTACAGATTTGGTCCCATTGAAGAAGAAGAGCTTTCTTTCCTGTCATATTCAGTCTACGTTTTAGGAGAACCAAAAGAAATAGAGAAAAAAGAAGAACTAGACCCTCAAAAATACGGCGTACTTGTAAGAACTAGTCCTATCTCTAAAAATGAAAGGGACGTAGTCTTTGACGGAAAAGTTCCTTTTAAATCAGGGTTATTATTACCGGGAATAGAAGGTATAAATACCATAGAAGAGCAGTTTTTATTAGCTTGTAGAAAAGGAGGAATTAACCATGAAAAAGAAAAGGTGATAATCTATAGACTTGAGGTAGAAAAATATGAATAAAAATAAAGAACTATCAAAAATATTTAAAGAAATAGCAGATCTTCTTGAAATAAAAGAAACAACATATAAGCCTGAAGCTTACAGAAGAGCGGCAGATTCACTCGAAAGCATTAAAAAAGACATCTCTGATATTTATAACGAGTTCGGAATCAAGGAGATTGAAAAAATACCAGGGATAGGAAAAAGTATCGCAGAGAAAATAGAAGAGTTTTTAAAAACTAATAAAATTAGATACTTTAACAAATTAAAGGAAGAAACAAAGATAAGACAAATTATTGCTTATTATTTTCAAACAAAAGGCGTTTCTTTGAAAGAGCTGAAGGAAAATGCAAAAAAAAGAAAAATAGTTTATTCTAGGTATACAAAACCAGCTAAACAATTGTTAGAATTATCGGGATCAGCAGAAAAAGCAAAAGAAGCTATTGTTAAAGTAGCTAATTGGGCAAATTCAAGAAATTTAGATTACACCATTGAAACTGTTTTTAAAAAATGGTTAGAATTAGACAGGTTAAAACCTAAAGAAATAGTTAAAAAACCATTTTATAAAGAAGACCCGATGGTTTGGTCTCAATCAAAAAGAAAATGGTATGTAATAGATAAAAGTGGAGACTGGCTAGAATTTGCAGGAGAAAAATCAGATATTGAATGGAAAATAATAAAATAAAATTAATCAATATAAAATTAAAATGGATAAAAAGAAAATCAAGATTATTTTTTTTGGAACACCAAAATTCAGCAACATTATATTGAAAAGATTAATTCAAGAACAGTTAGAACCAATCCTGGTAGTTACCTGTCCTGACAAACCAGTTGGGAGAGATCAAATTATCACGTCGCCTTTAGTTAAAAAAACAGCCGAAGAAAACGGCATTGCTGTTTCTCAACCAGAAAAATTAGAAAAAATAGAATCAGAAATAAAAAAATTGAAACCTGATTTAATTATTATAGCCGCTTGCAGTAAGATTATACCTAAAGAATTATTAGAATTACCCAAGCACGGATGTTTAAATATTCATCCGTCATTATTGCCAAAATATAGAGGGCCCTCGCCTATTCAAGCTACTATTTTAAATGGTGATTCAAAAGCCGGAGTCACTATCATTAAAATGACTGAAGAGATAGACAAGGGACCAATCATAGCAACTTCTGAATTTATAATAGGAAATATAAAAATAACATACGAAGAATTGGAAGAAGAATTAGCTAAAATGAGTTCGAAATTATTAACAGACATTATTTTTGACTGGACAAAAGGAAAAATAAGGCCAGAGGAACAAGAAGAATCAGAAGCAACTTACACTAGAAAGATTAAAAAAGAAGATGGAAAAATAAACTGGAATAATGAAGCTAAAAAAATAGAAAGAAAAATCAGGGCTTTTAATCCTTGGCCAAGCGCTTTTTGCAAAGCAGAAAATAAAACAATGAAGATTTTCAAGGCATCTGTCCTTAAGCAAACAGACAGTGGTCCGTCCAGGGAACCAGGAAAAGTATATCTTGCTCCAAATGATCAAATTGCTGTCCAATGCGGAAAAGACTATTTAATTATTAAAGAATTACAGTTTTCAGGAAAAAAGAAGGTAAAAATAGAAGATTTTTTAAAGGGCAATATAGATTTTATAGGAATAACGTTAAAATGATAAATTATTCAGAACTAGAAAAAGGAACAAGGATAATAATCAATAAACAACCTCATGAAATAACTGAGGCTTCTCCTGTTTTCAAAGGAAGAGGACACTCAATAATTCAAGCTAAATTAAAAAATTTAATAACAGGAGATGCTAGTTCTAAAACTTTTCATCCTGCAGACAGTTTTGAAGAAGCAAAGATTAACAAAATAAAAGTTAATTTTATATATTCTCACCGAGAAAAATACTTTTTTTCAGAAAAAGATAATCCTTCTAAAAGATTTGAATTAACAGAAAACCAAATTGGGCCTAAGTCAAAATTTCTTAAGCCAAAACAAATAGTAGACGCAATAATATTTGAAAATAAAGTAGTCAATATTTCTTTTCCAATAAAAGATAGTTTTGAAGTTATAATGTCTCCTCCGGGAATAAAGGGTAATCGAGCTCAATCGGGCACAAAAGTAATCACAATAGAAACAGGTGCCAAAATAAGCGTTCCTCTTTTCATTGAAAAAGGAGACGTTGTTGAAATAAATATAGAAACAGAAGAATATGCAAAAAGAATAGAAAAAAAATAAATAATAAATAATAATTATAAAAAAATACGGACGTTAATACAACGTCCTTTTTTTATTTTAATTACTTGCTATTTCCATATTTTTAAAAATAATTTCTTGTGCTTCTTTGTCTTGTTCCTTAGCTTCTTCTTGGTCAATTATCTTTCCAGAACAAAAATCCATTCTTCTGCTTTTTTCAATTAAAACTATTAGTTTATCAAGGCTTATAATAGATCCTCTACTGTTTGATATTCTGGGACACAATGGTCCGTGCACAGATCTATTATAAATACGATCGCCCAAAAAGTTTCTGAACCAGCCTATTTTATCGACAGTAAAGCTACCGTAAATAAAATTAAATCTATATAATTCTCGACCTCGCCTTGCCTCTGGAGGATAAACAATAGACTTGATTGCTGGCCTCTTGCTCAGACGAACAGAAATCTCGTAATTCTCGATTCTGCTAACAATTTCAATAACTAATTTCTCTTTTTTGTTGTAGAAGCACTTATAACCAGGACAATCAAATAGTCCTAACAAGTAATTAAAAATTGGGTGCCAATCTTTTTCTATGGTTTGCATTTCTAATTCCTCTTTTAAAAGATCTTATGTTTTATAAATAACATAGATTAAAAAAAATTACAAGATTTTTTTATTTAAATTATCAAAAATAACTTTAATCTCTATTTTTGCTTTTAGATTTGTTTCTAATATAGGAATAAAATTAGCTATAGCGTTAAATATTTTTTGGTCATAAGAAATCTTACCAAGAAACTTTTCTCCTGCCCACTTTTTAATTTCTTTACTTTTTCTTTCGTTAATTTCCCATTTATTGACAACCACAGCAAAAGGAACTCTAAAATAATCTACGACTTCAATCATTCTTTTCAAATCACTAAAACCAGAAAGAGTAGGTTCTGTTATCGAAACCACAAAGTCAGTATCTCTCAAGGCAGCAATTACGGGACAACCGGTGCCAGGAGAAGAATCAATGATCATTAATTCATGATTTATTTTTTCCGCCTCTTTTTTAATTTCAGAAACTATTTTCCCAGAACCTGTCTCCCCGGGATACAATTGACCAGAAACCAAATGAAATCCGGGTTTAACTTCTTTTATTTTTATCTCTCCGTTGTTCACCGGCTTCAAACTAATAGCTTTTTGAGGACAAAGAATTTCACAAGCACCACAGCCCTCACATAAAAAATGGTTGATTTGGGGCATTCCCTTTATCATTTTAATTGCATTAAACTTACATTTTTTCGCACAAACACCACAACCATTGCATTTTCCATAATTAATAATAGCCTTACTAGAAGTGCTTATTTTTTTAGTTCTTTTCCAGTTTTTGTCGCTATTAAGCCAAATTGCTAAATTTGGAGCGTCCACGTCGCAATCAACTGCTACCACTCTTTTGTCTATAGAAAAAAGAGTGGCCAAGGCAGATGCTAACATTGATTTTCCTACTCCTCCTTTTCCGCTTGCAATTGTTATTTTTCTAATCATTTTAAAATATATTTAAATTCTCGTTTATTTATTATATAATTTATACATGGAAAATCTAATTTTTTTAAAGCTTGGGGGCAGCTTAATAACTGACAAAACAAAACCATACACCTTGGAATATAAAGTTTTGGAAAGACTTTGCCAAGAAATAAAATTAGCAAGAAAGAAAAAAAAGATAAACCTACTTCTTGGTCACGGCGGAGGATCCTTCCCTCATATTTCAGCAAATAAATACAGAACAAACCAAGGATTTATTAAAAATAATAGTAAGTACGGTTTTTGCCAGGTTCAGAATGATGCTGCTACTTTAAACAGAATAGTAATAAACAATTTTCTTAAAATAAAAGAAAGGGCATTCTCTGTTTCTCCCTCTTCTTGTTCTTTAGCTAAAAATTCAAAAATTGATGATTTTTACTTAGAGCCGATTAAAAAACTTTTAGAATTTAATATTATTCCAGTAATATACGGGGACACGGTAATAGATAAAAAAACAGGTTGTACTATTATATCAACTGAAAAACTATTTGTTTATCTGGCAAAAAAATTAAAACCTAAAAGAATCATTATCGCTGATAAGGCAGGAGGCGTGTATACTGCTGATCCTTTTAAAGAAAAAAATGCTAAATTTATACCAGAAATTAATAAATCTAATTGGAAAAAAATAAAAAGTTATCTTTCCGGATCAAGTGGAATAGATGTAACAGGTGGGATGGTAGATAAGGTAAATAAAAGCATAGAGTTAGCAAGGCTAGGAATTAAGGTTAATATAGTCAACGGAAGAAATCTAAATGAATTAAAAAAATCTCTTTTAGGAAAAGAAACTGGAACTAAAATTATCTGGTAATGCTATTCCAAATTTCTTATCTCGCAGACATCAAGAAAGGGCGAAGCAGCTTTTTTAATTTCTAACAAATATTTATAAGGATACGGTTTTATTTTTTCAAATTTTGGATTGATTGTTTTCTCAGCTCTAAATTGCTGTAAATAATATTTTCCTCCCATCCCTATCCACCTAGCCATTTTTACTATATCATCTTTATCTAAAAGACTAGGAACAATGGTTGTTCTAAACTCAAAATCAATATTAGATTCTTTTAAAATATTAATACTATTTTCTATTTTATCTGGATTAATTTCAGCATTTGCTACTTCCTTGTATCTTTCTTTCGGTGCCTTAATATCCATTGCCACATAATCAATCAACTTTTTTTCAATTAACTTTTTCATTATTTCTGGATTAGAACCATTGGTATCAAGCTTAACAAGAAAACCCATTTTTTTAATTTTTTCAATAAAACTGGGGAGGTCTTTATGAATAGTTGGCTCTCCTCCGCAAATTACAACTCCTTCTAAAAGATCTTTTTTTTCTTTTAAGAAATTAAAAAAATCAGCTTGTCTGACTTGAGGTTGATTCTTTATTTTTTCTGGCAATACTAATTCTGAAGAATAACAAAAATCACAACGAAAATTACATCCTAAAGTAAAAACGGTGCATGCTAATTTACCAGGATAATCGATTAAAGTTGTTTTTTGAAGACCACCAATTTTCATGACTTATTTAGAAATATCATACTCTTTTCTCTCTCCGAATTCTTGTTTTTTTCCTTCATTCCATTGTTTAACCGGCCTAAGATAACCTACAATTCTGGAATAAACTTCACAGGGTTGCTTTATAGTACATTTGGGACACTCGAATTGTTTTCCTGATAAATAGCCATGAACCGGGCAGATAGAAAAAGTTGGAGTAACCGTAAGATATGGAATTTTAAATTTATTAAATGCTTTTCTTATTAAACTCTTAACTGCTTCAATATCAGAAACTTCTTCTCCTAAAAATAAATGAAGAACGGTGCCGCCGGTATAAGCACATTGTAAATCTTCCTGTAATTTTAAGGCTTCAAAAAGATCGTCTGTATAATTTACTGGTAATTGGGTTGAATTAGTATAATAAGGACTATCTTTTGTTCCCGCACTAATAATATCAGGATATTTTTCTTTGTCTTTAAGGGCTAATCTATAAGCAGTGCTTTCTGCCGGAGTTGCTTCAAGATTATAAAAACTGCCATTTTCATTCTGGTATTTTATTAGCCTATTTCTCATAAATTCAAGAATTTCCATGGCAAATTTCTGCCCTCTTTTCGTTCCAATGTCTTCCCCAATGAAATTAAGAAGAGCTTCGTTCATCCCCACTAAACCAATAGTAGAAAAATGATTACCAAAGTAATGGCCTCTCATCTTCTTAATGCCTTCTAAATAATATTTAGAATATGGATAAAGTCCCTTTTCCATAAAATCTTCTATCGATTTTCTCTTGATTTCAAGGCTTTCCTTGGCCATATCCATAACACTGGTTAGTTTTTCAAAGAAATCTTTCTTTGTTTTAGAAATATATCCTATTCTTGGCAGATTAATAGTAACTACTCCAATGGAACCAGTTAACGCCCCGCTGCCAAAGAGTCCTCCGCCTCCCCTATTATAAAGTTGCCTTTTGTCTAGCCTGAGACGACAACACATTGATCGAGCATCTTCAGGACTAATATCAGAATTAACATAATTAGCAAAATAATTTATTCCGTATTTCGCCGAAGCTTTCCACATTGGATCAAAAGCAGGATTGTCCCAGTCAAAATCTTTAGTAATATTCACCGTAGGAATTGGAAAATGAAACGGCCTTTCTTTTGAATCCCCTTCCATCATGCATTCATAAAGCGCCTGATTAATAGTGTTTACCTCTTCTTGAAACTCTCCATAGGTCTCTTTTTGAGATTCTCCGCCAATAATAACAGGTTTATCGGCAAAATTAGGTGACGGAGCAAGATCTATAGTAATATTTGTAAAAGGTGATTGAAACCCCACTCTGGTCGGAATAGCACAATTAAACAAAAACTCTTGAAGAGCCTGTTTTACTTGATGATAAGTCAAGCCATCATATCTAATAAAAGGAGCGAGCAATGTAGAAAACTCGCTTACTGCTTGAGCCCCAGCTGACTCTCCTTGGAGAGTATAAAAGAAATTAACTAATTGTCCCAGGGCAGTCCTTAAATGCTTAGGAGGCTTAGATTCAATTTTAGTAGGAACACCACCAAATCCTCTTAATAATAAATCATATAAATCCCAACCATTGCAATAAGTAGCTAATGTTCCTAGGTCATGAATATGCATATCTCCGTCCTCAACTGCCTCTCTAACTTCTTTGGGATAAACCTTGTTTAACCAATATTTCTTAGTAAGCATTGAAACCCCATACTGATTCAATCCCTGTAAAGAATAGGCCATATTAGCATTTTCGTGAACTTGCCAGTCTAACTCCTCGATATAATCATTAATCTTCTCTACGCTCTCTTCAGTGGTCGTGACAGCCTCTCTGATCCTTCTTCTCTGTTCTCTGTAAAGAATGTAGGACTTAGCAGTTTCTACCAATCCTTCTAAAATTAAAACTTCTTCAACGATATCCTGAATCTCTTCTACGGTTGGAATTTCATCTTTTTTAAATCTTCGATTCAAAAAATCAACAACTCTTTGAGTGAGTTTTTTAGATTTTTCACCATCACCTTGCTTTGTAGCAGTCAAAGCCTTAAAAATGGCTCTTTCAATTTTCTCTAATTTAAACTCTGCGATCCCTCCTGTTCTTTTCTTAACTTTTGTAATTTTGTTATTCATAAACAAAGAAATAAAAAAACTATTATTCCATTCTAGCTTGGAGATGAAAGCCAGTCAAATTGTGGATAACTATTATTTTTTTACTTTATTTTAAAAATTAACCACTGATTAGGCTCTTTTATTTTAATTAGAACGTATTCGCCTTTAATTGTGTTTCCATTTAGAAAAATCGTTATTTTTCTTTTCGTTTTCTCTAATAATTCAAATTTTCCTTTGTCAAAAATCTCAACTTTTCCCGCTCCATACTGACCCTCAGGTATTTTTCCTGAAAAATTAATGTAATTAACAGGATGATCTTCTGTTTGAATAGCTAGCCTTTTTATTCCTTCTTCTCCTGACAACCCCTTGGGCACTGCCCATGATTTTAAGACGCCCTCCATCTCTAACCTAAAATCAAAATGATGATTGCTGGCCCAATGTTCTTGAATAACAAAGCGTTCCTTATTTTTTAGATTATCTTCTCCTTTAGGTTCAGAGGTTTTCTTGAAATCTCTCTTTTTTTTATAATCCTCAAGAGACATATTCATTTAAATTTTTGAAGAATCTTGAAATCTTCTTTAAGCAAATTTTTCATGTTTGGATTATAAGTTACTACCGCTGGATGATAAAGAGGGATAATCTTTAAAGAACCAAAAAGGTTGCTCGCTTCAAAAATCTTTCCATGAATCTTGCTAATCCCATCAGCTTCTTCTAAGCCATATTTTTCGAAAATATATTTAGTAGCATAATTTCCCAAAGTGCAAATCACTTCTGGTCTAATAGCTTCCAGCTGTCTTTGTAAATAAATAGTGCAAGCCTGTATTTCTTCGCTCTTCGGATTTCGATTACCCGGAGGCCTGCATTTCAAAATATTACAAATATAGACATCTTTTCTTTTAATTTCTGCTGATTCTAAAAGTTCGTCTAAAATTTTCCCCGCTTTTCCGCAAAAAGGACGTCCCTCTTTATCTTCTTGAGCACCAGGGGCCTCCCCAATAAATAATATATTTGCCTTATGGTCTCCCTCTCCAATAACTGGATTTATTCTTGTTCTGTACAGAGAACATTTTTGACAATCAAAAACGCTATCCCTGACCGCCATTAGCTCTTTTTCCCTTTTGGAATTTTCTTGAACCATATATTATTTTTTATGCATCTTTTCTTTTTTCTCCCCTTTTACTTTTTGATGAATCTTTTTGATCTTAATCGGAATAGATTTATTGTTCTTTGTTAAGTAATCATAGATTGCCTCGGCTAAAGCATCTACAGCAAGCATGGAACAATGCATCTTTATCGGGGGTAACCCATCAAGAGATTCAGCTATCTTGTCCTTACTTACATTTATAGCTTCTTCTAAGGTTTTACCTTTAACCAGATCGGTAATCATGCTGCTTGTGCTTATCGCTGCAACACAACCGAAAGTTTCAAATTTAACATCTTTTAAAATTTCTTCTCCTTTTTTATTCTTACCTACTTTTATATATAGCCACATCACGTCACCACAAATAGGGTTGCCGACTTTCCCAAGACCGTCCGGATTATTTATTTTTCCGTAATTACGAGGATTTTTAAAATGGTCAATTACTTTTTTACTATAAGGGCCAAATTTATTCATATTTTTTAAAAGGAGAAATATCTCTTAATCTTTTAATAATTAATGGCAGAACTTTCAACACATAATTAATCTCTTTTTCTGTTGTCCATCTGCCCAAGCTTAATCTTAAAGAACCATGAGCTTCTTGCGGTTTTAATCCAATTGCTAGTAATACATGGCTTGGCTCTAATTCAGACGAAGAACAGGCAGAGCCAGTAGAGGCACTAATTCCTAGCGACTCAAGTTCAGCAATAATAGATTCTCCTTCGATAAAAGAAAAACGAAAATTAGCATTATTAGGCAGTCTTTGTCTGGAATGACCATTAAGATAAGAGTTATCAATCTTTAAAATATTATTAATTAACCTGTCTCTTAGTTTAATTAATCTTTCTTTCTCTTTTTCAATTTCATTTTGGCAAAGCTCAACCGCTCTGGCAAAACCAACTATCGCTGCAACATTAATTGTACCAGATCTTAATCCAAACTCATGTCCTCCCCCGTGAAACAAAGGTTCAATCTTAACTCCCTTTCGAACAAAAAGACAGGCGGCTCCCTTAGGCCCATACATCTTATGAGAGCTAGCAGTTAATAAGTCTATGTTCATTTTATTTACATCTATTCCAACCTTTCCAAAACTTTGAGCGGCATCAGTATGAAAATAAATCTTTTTTTTGTGACAGATATCACCAATATCAGAAATTGGCTGAATAGTACCTATTTCATTGTTTCCATGAATTATAGAAACAAGAATAGTATCATCTTTAATAGCCCTTTTAACGCTATCTGGATCCGCCAAACCATCCTTATTGACTGATAACTTAGTTATTTCAAAACCCTGCTTTTCTAGCCAATCAACCGTTTTAAGAATACAGGAATGTTCAATTTGAGAAGTTATAATATGGTTACCTTTATTTTTATTAGCAAAAGCAATTCCCTTTAAAGCAAAATTATTGCTTTCAGTGGCAGAACTAGTAAAAATAATCTCTTTAGATGTTGCCTTCATAGCATCGGCTATAATTTTTCTACTTTTTTCAAGGGCTTCACTTGCTTCTTGTCCAAAAATATTCAAAGAAGCAGGATTTCCAAATTTTTCTGAAAAATAAGGAAACATAGCTTTAATAACCCTCTTGTCAACAGGGGTTGTTGCTGCATAGTCCAAGTAAATTTTTTTACTTATTTTTTCCATCTTCGCTGTTCAAATCCGCAAGAAGCTTATTTAAATTAATGTTGTACATTTTACAAATATCACCTATTTTTAATTTTTCCATTTCAAATTTAGCAAAAGGACAAGTCAAACAGGGCACATTATGTTTTGCTAAAATTTTCTCTGACTTAGAAACTTGAAAAACTTCTGACAAGGTTGTATCCTTTTTAATTTCTTTCATTTTTTTTAATTACTAAATATGAATATTATTAAAATTACAATAGCACCATTTTTGCTAATTTCCAAGAATTTTCAGAATAAATAATAAAAAACAACATCAAAAATTACAAGAATAATTTCTCTTTATTAAAATATTTATTAAAAGAATAATTTTATCCTGCTAACCAACCACCATCAATAACAACAGTAGATCCAGTCATATAAGAATTTTCGTCTGAAGCCAAGAAAAGTACTGCATTTGAAATCTCTTCTGATTTTCCCGGTCTCTTCATGGGAATTTTTTCTATCATTGCGTTCATTGATTCTGGGTCATTCTTAATTGGGTCAACCATCGGCGTATCAATTATTCCTGGAGCAATAGCATTAACTCGAATATTATAAGGAGCAAGTTCAACTGCTAAAGCTTCTGTCATTGCTACAATTCCCCCTTTTGAAGCACAATAATGAACAATATTTTTCATTCCAATCCCTTGCTGGCCCATGGCTACCGAAGCAATATTAACTATAACACCTGATTTTTGTTTTTTCATTTCTTTCGCTACTACCTGAGAACAAAAGAAATATCCCTTTAAATTAATGTCTAGGGTTTTGTTCCATTCCTCTTCGCTGAGATCAAAAAAAGATTTAAACTCAACGATTCCGGCATTATTTACTAAAATATCTACTTTCCCCCATTTTTCAATTGTTTGAGCGATCATATCTTCTACTTCCTTTTTCTTTGAAATATCGCATTTTATAGCAATTGCCTCACCTCCTTCTTTTTCAATTTCTTTCACTACTTTTTGACAATCTTCTTTTGAAATATCAGAAACAATAACTTTTGCTCCAGCTCTAGCCAGAATTAAAGAATGAGTTCTTCCCATTCCTCTGCGAGCACCGGTAACAATAGCTACCCTGTCTTTAAGTTTAAACATATTATATTTATTTTTAAAAAAACAAACGACCTTTGAAGAATTATTAATTTATTTTTTAGAAAATAAATTCCTTTTAAATTTATTCCAAAAATTTATTCTGTCTATTATTAAAAAACCATTCAGATGATCTATCTCTTGCTGAAGACAACGAGATAAAAGCTTGTCTGCTTCAACTCTAAATTTTTCTCCTTTTTCATTCAAAGCTTCTACGGTTATTTCTTTGCTTCTTTTAATTTCAACAAAAGCGCCGGGAACAGACAAACATCCTTCTTCAGAAATCATACGGCCTTTCTTTTTAATTATTTTGGGATTAATAAAAACTCGTTTACCATCTCCTATATCTACCACAGCTAATCTTTTTAAAACACCAACCTGAGGAGCAGATAAACCAATTCCTTGATTAGCATACATGGTTTCAAACATATCTTTAATCAATTCCCTTATTTTATCATTAATCTCTGTCACTTCTCTACTTTTCTCTCTTAAAACAGGATCGGGATATTTTCTAATTTCTAAAATCATATAATATATTTTATCTTTTTATCAATCAAAAATCAAAAAAATAAATTTAATAATTTTTCAATGCTTCTGCTACTCTTGAAACAGCTAATAAATAAGCAGCATCTTTTAGACAAACACATTTATCCTTTGACAGAGCCCAAACTTTTTCAAAAGAATCGTTAAGATTGCAGGATATTTTTTCAAAAACTTCATTTTTTTGCCAAAGTTTTTGTTGTTCAGCTTGCAACCATTCAAAATAAGAAGCAATGACTCCTCCCGAGTTTGCTAAGATATCAGGGACTATAATCTTTCCTTTTTGTTCTAAAATTACTTCTGCCTCCGGAGTAATGGGCTCGTTAGCCATTTCAATAATATATCTGGCTTTAATTTTCAAGGCATTTTCTTCTGTTATCACATCTTCTATCGCCGCTGGAACTAAAACATCTACGTCCATTTCTAGTAATTCTTCATTGCTAATTTCTTTCCCAAAACTAGCATCGCAAACAGATCCCCTGCAATAACAATTAGATATTTTTCCTTTTTTTTCTTTGCATTTTAATGTTTGATCCGGATCTAATCCTTCTTTTACCAAAACTCCGCCATCAGCTTCAGAGATAGCAATAATTTTATAACCTTTATTGTAAGCAAAGTGAGCAAAATTATATCCCACATTGCCAAATCCCTGAACAGCTATAGTTATTTCTGGGACAGAAAAACCAATTATTTCTCTCAGCTTTTCCAATATTACTACGCCTCCCCAGCCAGTTGCCTCTTTTCGACCAGCCAAGCCTCCTAGTTCTTCTGGCTTTCCAGTAAAAACACCCGGGCTTTTTTTCTCTAATATTTTTGAATATTCATCAACCATCCATCCCATAATTTGAGAATTAGTATTCACATCGGGAGCGGGAATATCTTTATTGTAACCGATATCCGAAAAAATACCCCTAACATAACCTCTTGCTAATTTTTCTAATTCCAATCGGCTTAAATCAAAAGGATTGACCTTAATTCCACCCTTAGCTCCGCCGAAAGGAAGACCCACCAAAGAACACTTCCATGTCATTAACATTGATAATGCTTTTACTTCATCCTTAGAGACTTTCTCATGAAACCTTAACCCTCCTTTGTAGGGACCCATAATGTTGTTGTGCTGGGATCGAAATCCTTTAAAAGTTTTTGTTTCTCCGTTATCTAATTTAATAGGAATATCAAATTCAATTACTCTTTGAGGCTCTTTTAACTTATCTATCACTTCTTTTTCTATTCCTAGAATATTTGCTATTCGAATAAATTGTTGTCGTGTTTCAGAAAAAAAATCATCCATATTTTATATGAATACTTTAAAAAATAATTAATTTAATGTAACCTCTAAGAGCTTTCCTTTTGAATAAGCATCACTCAATTTTTTAGAATAAGGAACCTCTTTTTCAATTTTAATCTCGTATTTACTAAGAATTCTCTGAAGATTTTTCTTATCCCCCATATCTGATTGATTTAAAATTACTTTTGTTTTTATTTTTAACTTCTTGCACAAATCAAGAATCAAGTCTAGGTCAGAAGAGCCCATTGGCGTAGGCTCAGTTACCGCATAAGCCATATCGCAATCAATCAAAGCAGATATTACTGGACAATGAATTCCGGCTGCTGTATCTAATAATAGAAAATCAATTTCTTTCTTTTTTGAAAAATCTAAGGCAAAATTTCTAACTTCAGTGACTATTGGCCCGGTTTCCTCTAGCCCTGGCTTTGCTTCTCCCGTAATTAACCAAAAATTATCTTTAATCTCGTTAACAAATATTTTTCCTCCTTCTTGTTTTCGGGGTTTTATTGCTCCGTAAGGACAAACAGCCCAACAAGCCCCACAGCCCGAACATAAATCTTGAATAAAATTAGGATAATCTCCTGGCTTTTGAAAAATAGCGTTATCTCTGCATGTTTTAGTACACAATCCACATTTTCTACATTTGCTTTTATCTAATTCTGGAAATTCAATATAAATTTTTCTTTGAGCTTTATTTATTTCCTGACCGATTAATAAATAATCATTAGGACATTCTACGTCACAATCAACTAGAACAACTTTTTTCTCTTGAGTGATTAGCTTATTTGCTAATAAAACAGCGACAGTACTTTTGCCAGTACCACCCTTGCCCCCAGTAATAGCTATCTGTTGAAAATTTTTTTTCATTTTTAAATCTTCTCTTTTGTAGGTTCTTTTAAAAACCTGAGTTTGTCAGCGAATAATAGATCAATACTATTTCGAACATTGCCATCCTCTGCATTATAAATATCAACTATATGATCTCTTAAAGCATGAAAAGATATAGGGCCCATTTCTTTGGTAATAATTGAGTCTATCTTATCTTCAACCACAAAAAGAGAAGCTTTTAATCCTGCTCTAATTTCTTCTTCTTTGTATGGATTTTTTTTAATATAATATTTTTTAATTTCCTTGTTATCGGTTTCCAAAAATATAAATTTATCTGCTCGGCTAAAAGAATCAGACACTTCAGCATTAAGATCCTCTCCTTTATTTATCGGAATGCAAATTTTCTTCTTGCTTGTTTCAAAGGGTTCTAAAGAAACAATAAACGAGTCCACTGTTTTAACTTTTTCCTTAATTTCTTTCCCAATCTTATTTGAAATTTCATAACCCCTTTTAACATCTATGCTTTTCCCTATTTTTATTTTTACTTGACCAAAAATAAAAGGGCCTGATTTTCTTAAGCGCAAATTTTCGAAATCTCTCAACCCAGAAATTCCATTCAAAATATTTTTTATTTCTTTTTCTATGTCCTTGCTTGGAGAAACATCCATTAACGCAAAAATAGAATCCTTAGCTGACTCAATTCCTATCTGAAAGATAAAAAGGGAAAGAATAATTCCCATAATTCCCTCTAAATAATCGATCCCGACTATTTTAGAGATTAAGCCTATCAAAACTATTGAAGAAGAAAGCAAATGAAGTCTTGACTCTCTGCCATCAGCTATTAGGCTCTGAGAATTAATTTTTTTCCCAACTTTCATTTCGTAAGTTCCTACGGTAAACATTATTATTGCATCAAGAATAGCTACTCCAATCGCTATTAAAGGAATATTCAATTCGTATTGAGAAAAAATCTTCTGAAAACTTTCACGAATAATACCATAGCCAGCAAATAAAATAATGACAGAAATTAAAAGTGCGGTAATATTTTCTACCTTATAAAAACCAAAGGGGAATTTTTCACTTGGTTTTTTTTGGGCAACTCTTAATCCAAACCAAGCAGCAAAAGTGGTAAAAGAATCGGCTACGCTATGAATAGCATCGGCCATTAAAACTACACTGCCAGAAATAAAACCTACTATTGCTTTAGTAATCGCAAAAAAAACCGTGGCTAACGCAGCTCTTATAGTTGCCTTCTTTCCTTGTTCAAATATGTCCTCCATTTTATAATTATTATTTCTTTCTAAACTTCCTACCTATGCCTCTTCCACTGGACATGAAAAGACCGTTCTCTCTAGCGGAACTCTTAACTTCTTTTAATTTGCCTCTTTTATACTCTTCTAGCGCTCTATCTGCTGTAATGTCATAATCTATAATAAAAACTTTAATTCCTGCCGAACTAAGAACAGGGTAAGCATTAGGACCAATTCTCCCAGATATAACCACGTCTACCCCATAATCAATTAAACCTTGGGCAGCAGCAACGCCTGCTCCTCTTCTGGCTTGCTGACCTTCGTTAGAAATTGAATCAATTAACTTTCCTTCGTTGTCGAACACAAGAAAATAAGAACACCTGCCGAAACGTGAATCTACCAATGAATTAAAATCAGAGGCAACAGCACTAATGCCAATTTTTTGTTTTTTGTCTATCATAAATTTTAAGCTCTGGTCATTTTTTGCCCACATTCAGGACAAGTTTCAGAATAACACGGGACTCCTTTCCGACGAGGAAATCTTTTTCCGCAAATCGGACAAACACAATCACCTCCCGTGTCTAAACCGTAATCTTCTGGATATTTAACTCCTTCTGATCCCTTGTCCTTTCTGGGCTTTTGAGATTGTTGAGAAGGTTGGTTAACCATGAATCAAAGTTTATTATTTACCCCCTTATTATATTCCCATAATAAATAGCAGTCAAATATTAAGAAACTAATCTAATATTTCATCAATCATTTTGGTTAAATATTTTTTATATTCAAGCTGGTCTTTAATTCTGTTTTCAGTTTCTAGAGAAATAATATCTCCGAACACAAACTTAGGCAGGGTTTTAAGATATTCAAAATCCTGAAGTCTTTCAACTGTATGCATATCTCTATTTTTTCCAGAAGAATAACCATTCAAATGATTGCACTTGAAATAACGATCCGTTTTTCTTCTTTCAAAAATATATTCAAATTCCCTGGACCATTTAGTAATTTCTATCTTGAAGTGAGCGAGATCTACGCAAAATCCACCAATTTTATTTACTCTAACTGACTGAGAAACAAAATTATCAATATTCATTTCTAAAAAAAGATACTTATAATACCCTTTCCATTTTTCTAGGTATTTAAAACTATCCTCGTGAATAGTAAAATATTTAGAACCAAAATTATCAAAAAGAAATAATAGTTCCTCTTTTTTCATATCATTCCTTATGTGAACCAAGGGAATGCTTTCAATCTTACTTTCAGACAAAGCTTTATATATCTTATCTCTTTGACTTTTAGTAAATCTTTCTAAAAATAAACCAATTTCTTTGATTTTATATCTTTCAATATCTTCTAGCTTGCTCTTCCAATGTTTTTCTTGGTCTCCGGTAATACTGATGAGTATTTTTCTTTTATTTTTCTTCGTCATTTACTTATCTTACCAAAAAAAACAATTTAATTAAATCGAAATAGTGCTATAATACAAAAGGTGATAAATGTGGAATGTGCCTTAGGCTGCTTAAAGCCCAGAAAAAAATATAGCGGAGTAATAGTAAAAGAAACGAACGGTCACCGATTCGTAACTGCTTTTACTAATAGCTTAGAGGATATAAAAAAAATAAAAGAAAGACTAGGCATGGTTAAAAAGAAAGGAATAAATATAGAAATCATAGAAACAATAGAAAGCAAAGAAAGGGAAGAAATCCAGAAAAAGATTGAAAATCTTAACAAAAAAGGTGGCTTTACCGGAATAAATATCATTCCAGAAGATCTTTCTTGCTAAAAGCGCTGACAAACTTAAAATCAGCGCTTCTTTTTATGAAAAAGAAAATAAACATATATATATTTGGCAATCCTTTACTTTCTTTCGATAGTCTCCCGATAAAATTAATTCCTGATTTAGAAAAAAAATTTCCTCAAATAAAATTCATTCAAAAGGATCCCAACGAAAACTTAAAACCAAACAATAAGAAATTAGTTATTATTGATACGGTTTCTAAAATAAAAGAAGTTAAGGTTTTTAATAAAATTGAGGAGTTAGAAACCGAAAAAATATATTCAGCGCATGATTTTGACTTAGCTTTCAATTTAAAGTTACTTCAAAAAATAGGAAAATTAAATAATGTAATTATTTTTGGTATTCCTTCTGAAATTAAAAAACAGGAAGCCTTAAATCAGCTTTCCTGTTTAATTGAATTTTATTTAGAGCTTAAATCCAATTGATTTTCAAGAAATGAGAAGCACAAGACATGCAAGGATCATAGGCCCTGATTAATTTTTCCAACTCTTTCTTTATCACTTCTTCTCCTTGGTCGAGTAATTGAGAAACTAAGTCTCTGATATCCTCTCTCATGCTTAATAAGTTCTGAGCAGTAGGAATAACCAAGTTGGCATAACGAATTTTACCATTATCAATAGCAAGCCAATAATAAAGCGTTCCCCTGGGAGCCTCAATCACTCCCACTCCTTTGCCATCTTCTCTGGATGGTTTCAATATTTCTTCTTTCCTAAATTCTGTATTTTCTAATATTTCAATAGAATGATCAATTGAATGAAGGATCTCAATAGCTTGTGCCAGATTATTATGATAGATATTTTTGGAAGGAAAGACATCTAAATATTTTTTAGCATCTTTTTGAGTATCTGGATGCAAGCTTTCTTTGTTTAAATTCAATCTTGATAATGATCCTACAACATATTCTTTTCCTTCAAATTCAAAACCGGTAGCCTTTGAATAAGGAATTACTATATTCTGCAAGTGGTTCCAATAGTCCTTTTCTTCTATCGTAACTCCGCTACTGCTTTTAATAACTCCTTCTAAGAATGAGAAGTCAGGAGTAACCAGAGCAACAAAGTTAGCTTCTTTCTCAAATTTTAAATCAGAACTATATAATATTTCTGCTAAATCAAGAACGTATTTTCTAACACTTTTAAGTTCTTCGATAACAGGATCTATTTTTTCTTTATCGGGGATTCTAGAAAAACCTCCTATTTGCTCAAATGGCGCATGAACAGCTCTTCCGGCAATAAGATTAGAAAGATTATTACCGGCCTCTTTAACATGAAGGGATTGGTGAATTAATTCCCTTTTATCATCAGCAAAATCAAGAATCGAATCGTGACCAAATACATCAGGCAAAACAAAATAATAAAGATGAAGGGCATGATCTCTTATCATCAAAGAATACATAGTCAATTTTCGCATTAGCATTGTTTGCTCACTAGGCTTAACATCTAAAGTTTTCTCTACTGCCTCAATACAACCAGTAAGATGAGCAATAGAGCAGGTCCCACAAATCCTTGAAACAATCTGAGGAATACCATTATAAGGTTTTCCTTGAACTGCTTGTTCAAAGAACCTTCTATTTTCCATCACTCTTAAATTAACATCTTTTACCTTGCCATTTCTTACTTTTACATCTAAGTCAGCATGGCCTTCTATTTTAGATAATTTGTTTATATCAATATCAAAATTTCCTTTGTGCATAATAATATATTTTATTAAATGTATTTTTCAAAAACTTCTGTAAATCGCTCTAAATTTATTGGACAACCAGAAACTTCATCGTCTACTTTAACCGCTTCTTTTATAGATAAGCATTTCGGTAAATAACTATAATGATCCAGATCGTCTTGGATTTGTTCGATTTGCTCTTCTCCAAAATTATTTCTTTGACCGCTTGGCTGACCAGTAATAGCACAAGTTCCCATGGCAATTAAAATTTTGCTGTTATTCCTAATCTTTTCAATTTCTTCTTTTTCTTTCTCGGTACTTATTACTCCTTCGACTAGAGCAATGTCAAAATCTTTTATTTCAATTTTATCTTTAATGGTTAAAAAATAAGTTAGATCAATTTTTTCTAACCATTCTATTAATTTTTTATTAAAGAGTTCCACTAAATAAACACTGCAACCTTCGTCGCAGGTAAAAGAGAAAATTCCAACTCTTTTTTTATTATTCTTCATAGTTTTAATTTTATTTATAATCTTTTTCAGTTTTTATTTTTATTCCGTTTCTTTTCAAAAGTGCAGTTGTTACTCCATTTCCTTTTATTATTTTCCCAGAAAAACTACCGTCATAAATTAAACCGCAACCGCAAGAAGGACTTTTCGACTTTCCAATAAATTCATCTGCTTTAGTAATTTTAGCTATCTTAAAAATTTCCTCTGCTCCTTTTATAAAGTTCAATGTTACGTCCTCTCCTTTTTTGTTTAATACCTTTCCCTTGCCATCTAAAACATCTTCCCCGGAACAATATTGAATTTCCTGAGGAACTCTGGGAGTTGACAAACCGCCAAGCTGCTCAGGACAAACAGGAATTAAATTCTCTTTTTTGCTTAATTCTAAAACCTCTAAACATGGTTTCGTTTTTCCATCCCACCTACATTTTATCCCAAGCAAACAGGCACTAACTATTTTCATTTCTTTCTTCGGAAATAAAATGATTTGAAATGCCCATCATAGTGATAGTAAATGCTGTCCCTACCGGAGAACCTGTTTTATAAAAAGCTTGTTCTCCGTTAGAGCATATTCCAAAAACAGGAACATCCTTTTTTCCAAGCGTTTTCTTAATCTCTTCAATCTCTTTAAAATAGCTTCTCCCCATAACCATTCCCCTTACCGCGCAAGAAAAGAATAAAACAAAGCCAAAATTACTAGTATTAATATCTTCTATCATTAACTTGGTCGCGTTAACACTAGCTTCGCCACAAGAATCTTTAGTATCTTTGCCAAGAGCAAACATCGTTCCTTTCTTAATAGGATGCATCATCATAACACTTTTATCTTCCAATATTTTTGCAGGAAAATTAGACCAGAAAAGCTCTCCTCTTGTTTCGGGAAAAATTAATGCATAACCTTCTAATCCTAAAAGAGCAGGAACCTCATAAAAATTCTTCTTGCTAAGAGGAGTGTTTTTTTCAACCACACTATAAATAACATCCGCAGCTGGCTTTCCATTTATTTCTTTTATCGTCCATTCGTCCTTTCCCATTTCCGTAACTAACCCTATATTATCAATTGGTTCTGATCCAGAGCCAGCTCCAAAACCAATAGTCAGCTCTGAACCAAAAATTGTAACTATTGTTGTTTCTTTATAAGTTTTGCCGTTATAAAAAGTTGTTCCTCCTAGAGTGGCTTTTTTATCAACGCCTCCACATAATCCACCTCCCTGAATTTTTAAAGAATCTTTTGCAACAGAAATAACTCCCTCAATAATTCCAGAATCATAAAACTTCCCTTCCTCGCAGTTACCAGGAGTAATTAAAAAACCATTTACTGGTCTTATTCTTGTAATATCTTTTGCTCCTTTTTTTAAAGTAGCCAAATAAGCTACTTGAGGATTATAGTCAAGACTATCTAAAGCTCTTTCAATAGCTTGACGACCAGCTAAATGAGGGTCTTTAAAAGCATTCTCTCCAATACCAGTGCCTACTTGAATAAATTCAGACTCCAAAGATACAACAACAGCTCCATTAAACTTTAAAGATTTAAATATTTTTCCAATAGCACTAGATAACCTTCCTATCACTTCTCCAAACAATCCAATATCAAAATAATATTTATCTTTGGCGAAAAATCCAAGAGTTGTTCCTCCAATTAAAGGAACTGAATTATTTCCAAAAACCTCATAAACAATTTTTTGAGCTTCTTCGTATTGTTCTTTTGGATAATTATAGGTACAAAAAAACATTAAAAGTTTGGGAGTTTTTTTTCCTAATTCTTTTTTTGACTCATCGGCCGCTTCCTTTGCCGCTTTTATTAAATTATTTTCTTTGGACACTCCTATGCCAACATTTATCAAGGCCATATTTTTTAAATTTTTACTCTTTTATAAAATTATAACAAAATTAATGAAAAAATAATAACTTAAAATATTTTTTATAAAATCATTCTAATTTTTTTAGCTTAAAATCTCCTCCCTCAAAAACGACATAACTAAAATCATTTGGCCAATAACCAAGATTAACATATATTTTCTCATCTTCACTATAAAAATCCTTCTTGTGAGTATGACCCATAATAATGACGTCTATTTCAGAGTTATTCAAAACCTCTATGGCTTTTTTTCTATATTCTATCTGAGCTTTATCTAGATTTATTTTTTTAAAATTATTTTCTCTAATCGCTCTGGCTACAATTTTACCCAAAGGAATTCCAATATCTGGATGGATTAGTTTATACAAAAAAATATTTACCCTGTTTCTTAATATTTTTTTTATAAATCTAAAGCTAAGAACAGACCTTAAAAAACCATCTCCGTGGTGAATAAGAACTTTCTTTTTGCCAATGCTTGCCTCTATTGGTTTAAAATAAACATTGATACCAATTTCTTTTGTTAAAAAATTACCCTTCCAAAAATCATGATTGCCACCAACGTAAATAATCTCTGTCCCTGATGTAATTAAATCACGTAAAGCACAGATAACTTTAAAATACTCAGAAGGAATTACAGTTTTATATTCAAACCAAAATTCAAAAATATCTCCAACCAAATAAAGTTTTTGGGCTGTCTTCTTTATAGATTTGCAAAAATCAATAAACTTTCTTTCCCCTTCTTCCGATTCTTTTGATTTTCTTCCAATATGAATATCGGAAACAAAATAAATTTTATTCTTATCTTCATTTTTCATTAATTTGCCGTATTATAAAAATTAATAAAATCTTAAAAAATTAACTGAGTTTCTCTATTAGCCACTTCTTGGTTACTGCGTTTCCCGGACAAGATTTATCAGTATTGTATTCTCTATGAAAATGAATATCTTTCAAAGACAGATTAAACTTCTTAATTAAAGTTCTTATAACTGCTTCTGTATTTTCCCATACCTCGCCTGAAGGAGTTTTATCATCATATCTTCCTACTATTTCAATCCCTATGCTCCCCAAATTCCCTTCGTTAGCATGCCTTCCTTTTTCTCTGATATCTGTAAATAGCCATATCCCTTCGGGAGCTACAAATAAATGAGGCCCGGCTTCCCAGCCCTTTTTTTCATACATTTCTTTATAATATTCTATCGAAACCTTGCCCTCTTGCCATTCCTTTATTGTATCCCAAGTATGATGTAAAATTATCTTATCTATTTTTCTATCAACTTTTCTCTTTTCAGCATAGCTTCTAAACTCTTTTACAGAAAGACACTTATTAATAATCCTCATATAATTCATTTTAACAAAAAAACACCAAGATAAAAAACCTTGGTGATATTTAAATAAAATTATTACCATTTTCCCTGAATCTCTTTCAGTATATCTCCAGCTTTTCTACTCTCACCAGAATCACCTAAAACCTCGAATGTTTTGAGAGCCATACAGTGCATCCTCTTTCCCCAGCCGCTAACAATGCCTTGGCCATCTTCGGCTGTTTTCTTGTTTGCTGGCTTATACCCTTTTGCTTCATTATTTAATTCATCAAGAGTGACCCATTTGGTTCCTTCTTTGGTAGGTTTTGCGCTGACTCTAACTGGAACAATCAAAGCAAGATCTAGTGTTTTTCCAAAAAAAACAGGATACATTGCGGGCATAGGATCTAAGTCAATTTCTATGCCGACCTCTTCTTCAACTTCTCTTTCCAGTTCGTCTACCAAATAGCAATATGCCATATCGCCACTAAGTTTTACTCCACCGCCAGGAAGTTCTTGGCAACCCTTAAAAGATTTTCCAATAATAGATGAGATTGCAGTTCTCCTTCTTAATAAAAGCTTATTTTCTTCGTTCATAATTCCGGCAAATATACCTATTGTTGCTTTAATTTTGTTTTCTTCCATTCGTATCTCTCCTTATTCTATTTTCAAAGTTATTAATATTATATAGCTGATCTATTATTTTGTCAACAACAATATAATTAAAATTGAACTTGAATCCAATAAACAGAAAAAGTAATTCTTTTACGTTTACTGAACAAAAAAAATCTTAGGAAGTTTATTCCTAAGATTAAAACAAATCACGAGTTTTAAATACTTTTAAAATTACGGCTGTAGAATATCGTCTGTTCTTCCGTTGATCGAGATAACAACTTCGTCTACCGTATCAAACTGCAATAATGTTTTTTCTATTTGATTCCTGATTGCCATAACCCAGGCGGATCCAGCAACTCCCTCTTCTAATTTTTCATTAAAATCAACAAAAGCAACGCCATTTTTAATGTGAATATCCTGTAATATAGTTCCTTTATTTATCGCGGTTGACAATCCTTCGTCTTCTTCATGTGGGTACAGACCAAATAAAAGCTCTTCTATCGCAGTCCTTCCAATTGAAATGCCGGTAATAACTTCTCTTTCAACTTTAACAATTTCCTCTTGGCCGTTAATTACTTTGACGAAATAAAGATCAATTACTCTTGGTTCCATTATTTCTTCATCGTTATATTCATCCTCTTCTCTCGCTACGCTTTCCAACTCGTAAAAAATTCTATCAGTAATGGCTTTAACAATCTCTCCTTCTTGCACGGTAACCTCAATTGTATGAGGCGTTATTACTTGAGCTGATGCTCCTCCTTCTCTATAACCATAACCGGCTGCTCTTGATTTAAAAGAAAAAATAAACAAATAAGCTTCTTCTAGCTCTTCTTCGGATAATAATTTCAAATCAAATCCGTCAGTAACATAGGTGGGAGAAGTATTTATAATCCAGTTTTTGGCAATTTCTCTTGATTTTTCTATTTCTGAAATCGTACCGACATCTTTAATTCTGTCTTTGGTCATTCCAAGCAAAAACAGACTTCCTATAGCAACTAAAAGAATAACGATCGTAATAATAATTTTTTTATTCATAATATTTTATATTTTAATTATTTTTTTATGACCTTTCAAATTTTACCTTATATAACTTTATA
This sequence comes from uncultured Candidatus Saccharibacteria bacterium, assembly GCA_964445905.1. Classification (GTDB taxonomy): domain Bacteria; phylum Patescibacteriota; class Minisyncoccia; order Minisyncoccales; family JAGGXC01; genus CAYUNN01. The sequence goes on from CAYUNN010000005.1 coordinate 52,772, forward strand.
TTACCATAAAATAAAAGTACAATAAATATTCTACAATTATTCTTTTAAAAAGCCGCCTCCCGGTAGAAGATGGCTTAAATTAACTACAAACATTAAGCTAATTTTAAACTTTCCAAAATTTTAGCAAGATAGAAATAAAGCATTAAGATTATGCTCAAATCAATATTTCAACATCGGCATCCATGCGAAGTTTCTGAATGTGTTCTTCAAATAACTCTTGCTGCTTCTGTTGAATAATAAATAATTCAATTTGACTATATATTTCTGACAATGGAGGCATTTCTCCTGTAGCAGCAACTTCCTGGTCATAAAGAGCATTAATCTCTTCTTCGGTTGCTGCAATTGAATCAAAATCAAGTTCTTGTTCAAAATATTCCTGAGAAATAATGCTCTCAGCTATTTGAAAACGCAAATCCGACTCAGACATTCCTTCTGCTAAAAGTGCTTCTTGATATTGAGCATCATCTTGAAATCGACTCTTAATTGCCTCAAGTTGAATATCAATATCTGATTCTGTTGCTTCTATGCCAAGTTCTTTAGCAGCTTGCTGAATTAAAACATTTGAGACAAGCATATCAAGCACTTCTTTTTCAAACTGTTCTCTACTCTCATCGTCGAGAGAGTCTAGATCGACCATCTGTCCCGCAGCGACCTGTTCTTCAAACTTCTTTAAATCATTCCTAGAAACACTCTTACCGTTTACAAGAGCGACCGTATCAGAAGTTTCTTCAGAATTGCTTTGTTTCAATATTTCTCCGTTTGATAAATAAAACCAAGTACCGATAATAGCTATAAGAACACCTACTATAATGAATAATTTTTTTTGTTCCATTTTTTTAATATTAACTAAAATAAATTCCGATAAGCAAAAACCTGCTGACTAAACAGATCTCCTTTTATTTTCTAATATTTTATTATTTTAACAAAATTAAATATATTATACAAATTTCACTATTAGAAAAGATGTTTCTAAATTATTATTTTTTATTTCTCTATTTTTTACCTCATCCTTTTTTTCTTTTTCCATTTTCATGATAGAATTAAGATATTAATCATAATATAATTAACAAATATAAAATATGAATTGCCCAAATTGTAAAAATAAAAAATTACTAGAAAAAATAAAAATTGGCGATGTGACTATTGATCGCTGTCCTTCATGTAAAGGACTTTGGTTTGAAAGAGACGAATTGCGCCTTGCTAAAGACAAAAAGCTCAAAGATGCAAGATGGGTAGACATTGAATTAGAGGATGAAAAATTAGATTGGTCCCATTTTGAGCTTTGGAAAGACAAAGTAAAATTTAAAGCCAGAAAAGACATTAAGTTCTGCCCTCAATGCCAAACACCTCTTAATAAAGTAAGTTACGGTGATTCTAATGTTGACATTGATGTCTGTGCAATTTGCCAAGGAGTTTGGTTAGATCAAGGCGAATTTAAGCAAATTATTAAATATGTAAAAGACAAAGCAGATTACGAAGTATTAAATAATTACGCAAAGAATTTAATCTCAGAAACTAAAGAAATTTTTACCGGTCCTGAAAGCATACAATCTGAAGTAGTTGATCTTCTTGTTTTAATTAAACTTTTGAAATACAAGCTAGCTGTTCAATATCCAACACTTGTTAAAATATTTACAGAAATGCCTTTTACAAAATAATAAACGTATTATTAAAGAGAGTTAAAAACCGCCGAATTGGCGGTTTTTATTGACTTTTACTTTTGAGAGTACCTTAAAAAGATTAAAATAAAAAATCCGCTAAGCAATAAGCAGGGCGGATATTAAATGAATTATTCTTTTTTAACTGTTTCTCTTAAGGTAGATATTGTTTTTTTTATATTATCAAGATTTAGCAACGTCTTGATTTCTAAATAATCAATCATTGCTTCTACAGAAGTTATCCTGTAATAAATCTTTTTGGGTCTTCCCTTTTCTGATTTCTTTTCAAAAACTAATTTTAAGTACCCTTGCTCTTTCATTTCTTTTGTAACATCTGAAGTCTGTGGGCGGCTTAAACGCATAGTTTTTTCAATTTCAATTAATGTTCCCTTGTCATTCTCAAGAAAGTATGTAAACACTTTCGCTTCTGCTCTACTGTGTCCCAAATCAGTTATCAACCTTACAAGATCTTCTTTATCTTTTCTTTTCATGACATATCACTTATTTAAAGTTCTATTCATTCTTTAGCTAATAAAAAGCTAATTGTCAAATAAAAAAAGAAACATTTTAAAATGTTTCTTTTGTGTTATTTTCTATAACTTATTCTTCAATTTCCGGACGGTCAAGCATTGCAATTTTTCCTGCTCTTCTAATTGAATTTTTTATTAACATCTTCTTTATGGTTTTATTGTCACTCCAAATATTATTTTTTTAAAATACTCTAAAATAATTTTGTTTTTTTAAAATTTTGACTTCAAGTCAAATTATAAACTTCACCTTATAATTGTAAGATTAAAACTTAGTAAATAATTTTAAATAATTGGCTATTTATTTAATTTCCTTATAATTATTGAAAACACTGCTCCAAGTGGCGGAACAATGATTATCTGCATGCTTAACCAAACTATGTATTGACTAAAACCAATTTTCATAACAAAAATCATAAACGGACTTAGCACCGCAGTCCAGTATATAAAAGACACTATGGCATCTTTTACGAATTGTTTTACAAATTCTTTTTTCACATTATTATTTTAACAAGAAAATACCTTTTTAAAAAGGTATTAAACAAAGTATCTCGGTCACCCTAACTTAGCATATAACAGCTGCGGGATTGGATAATATTAGAATCTGTTTAGCGGAAGTTTGAATAAAAAAAGAGCACCGATGAGGGTGCAGATATATTAATGTAAAATAGGCACATATCCAATTATTCCGTAGCAAAGAGAAGCAATAGTCATGGATCCTGCAATTAAAGTCAAAAATCCAAAATAGATAATATCTATTAATTGGAAGGGGCTCGAAAGAAGAAAAATCCATGCGCAGATAATTGCTATTGTTCCGATTACTCCAACAATAAAGACTATTGCCCTATCAAGATTTTCTTTGATATTCATTTCATTCACCAATTATTTATTTTTTTAGGCACACCTATGTTATATCATATTAAATTCTATTTTGTCAACCCAAAACAAATCGTCCTTTTAGCAATTTCTTATTACTTCTATGTAATAATGTTAGAACCTGTTTAATGAAAACGGAATAAATGAAGTTAGCTGTTCAACTTTTATATGAATAAGAATGCATAGTAAAATTCCCAAAATAATAAAGGCTGGAAGCATGATTGACAATTAAAAAACATCATGTTATCGTAACTTGGAGGTGAATTTTTGAATATTGAATTAGAAGTTGGAGATTTTATAAACGAAATTTCTTTGGAGCAGTTAGCACAGATGGCAATGTATAATGGAAAAAAATTTTGCTTTTTCGCCAACATCAACGAAAGAAAAATCTTGGTTCTTTACCAATATATAAATGCGGTAAGCGAATGGGTATCTGGAAAATGCATGACCAATATAAAAATAGTTGAAATTGGTTATTGCTACGTAGAAGATTATAAAAAATTTATTTTATATAATCCCCACGGAGACAAAGAAGGAGCTCATTATGATAATAAGTCTAATGATTTAACCCAACACGATAGTTATATCGTTCAAGTATTAAATTTCCCAGATTTATTGCTTGCCAAAGCTCTAAAAGAAATCAAAGAGAAAATAAAAGGCGAATAATTTTCGCCTATTTTTTATACTACAAAAATCCAAATTGGCTGTGAGTCCCAGTCTGGCTCCAAATCTTTAAGGAAAAATAAGGATTTTTAAGAGTATCTCATTTACCCGTCTCGGTCATATATATTTTAACATAAAATCATACCAATGAAGGACTAGAAAAAAATCATCGTTTCCAGAACATGATTTTGTGTCCAGCTGTTGTAAGTAATCATATCTCTAAAGTATCAAAAAACACGAAGTGATGAATAATTCGTGTTTTTTAATTGATATTATTTTTTTTATGAGGCAGATCGGTTTCTCGATAAAAAAGCCGATTGCTGTCTCTCTTGGCCAAAATCCGAACTTACTTTAAGGAAAATCCGAATGCGGAATTCTAGTCGCGCCTTTGGCGCGGAAGGCTGGCGGGCAAAAATT
>CAYUNN010000006.1:0-34089 GCA_964445905.1 uncultured Candidatus Saccharibacteria bacterium
TTACCTACATCGGATTTTCTTGGTTTACCGTGGTTGTAGTTTTAATAGGAGGTTTTATCTCCATGATGATCCTTGCCCTTTTCTCCCTTTTCTTTACCGAGAACTTCTTTAGCAATTTGTTAATGCAAGCTAGAAAATTGCTGAGTGAAAGAAAAATTGAGTATAGTGAAGACATTCAATCCTTTACCCTTAAAAACAGATTTCACTATTTTGTTGTCCTCCTTTTTTTAGTGGTAGTAGTTTTCTTAAGTTTTATCCCTAGTCCTGATTATTTTGTTTTAACCATTCTTTCTCTCGCTCTTATCTTAGCTTTGATTGTAAGCAAGATGTTATTCGAGTCCATTTACTCTTCTTTTAGAGAGATAAAAGAATTTGTCATGGAAATTCCCAAAGAAAAAAAGGCAGTTTTTTTTACCGGAAGTTCTTACAAGGAAATAATAAATTTATCTAATTTTCTGAATGAAAGCTCTGATCAAATTTATGAATCAAGAGAAAGGGAAAAGAAATCTCAAGAAGAGTTGCAAAGAAAGATTGACGAACTTAGCAAATGGAGAAAACTGACAATTGGCAGAGAGCTTAAAATGGTAGAATTAAAGAGAAAAATAGAAACTCTTGAAGGGGAAATAAAAAAGATAAAAAAAGATAAAAAGAAATAATTATGTTTTTTTCAAGAATCAATGAGTCATTATTCTTGTATAAGAAAGTTTTTGCTAATAGCTTGGATCCTTCATTAATTTTTGATGAAAAAGGAAGGATTAACTATATTAACAAAACGTTGCTTGAAATTAGTGATTATAAAGCTGAAGAATTGAAAGGCAAGTCAATAAATTTTTTAGTTCCCGAGGAAGAAAAAGAGAGATTGGAAAGTGTTATTAGCGAGTTAATAAAAGAAAAATGTAGCTTCCGAGATTTTGAAACTTTTTTAAAAGGAAAAAACAATAAAAAAATACCTACTTCTCTAACAATTCTTCCATTATTAGAAGAAGATGAAATAATTGGCGGACTAGCTATTTTTGTTGATATTAGGCAATTAAAAGGACTTCTTAGGGGTCTTGACATGGCCAAATCAGAGTTAGAAGGAAGAGTCAAAGAGAGAACAAAAGAATTAGAGAAAAAAACAAAAGAAGCGGAGAAAAAAACTGAAGAATTGAAAAAAATAAAGGAAGAATTGGAAGAGTCAAGAAATATTTTAAAAGTTAAAGTAATGGCAAGGACGAAAGAGTTAAGAGAACTTAACGAAGACTTAGAAAGAAAGGTCAGAGAGAGAACAGAGCAGCTTCAAGAAAGATTAGATGAATTAAATAAATGGTTCAGTATTACTGTTGGGAGAGAATTAAAAATGGCAGAGTTAAAAGAGGAAATAGAAATATTGAAAAAAAGGATTAAATCGGCAGAAAAGAATAAAGAAAAGAAAACAGAAAAATAAAAAAATTTATGTTAGAAAAAAGTATAAATAAAAAAATAGCGGTACTAATTGCCTTCAGAGATTTTAGAGATATTGAATATTTCATTCCCTGTCAGGTATTGAAAAAAGCTGGTGCAAGATTATCGATTGTTAGCACCTCTTTGGGACAAGCTATTGGCACTGAGGGAGGAAATGTGAAGGTCGATTTCTTATTGGAAAATTTAAATGTTGATGACTTTGATGCTTTCTTATTTGTCGGAGGGCCAGGATCTATTAAGTATCTAGACAATGATCAATCTTATGTTATAGCGAGAGAGGCGGCTTCTAAGAAAAAAGTAATTGCAGCTATTTGTATTGCACCTGTAATCTTAGCAAGGGCGGGAATTTTAGAAGGAAAGAGGGCTACTGTTTGGACCAGTCCAATGGATAAAAGTGGAGTCAAAATATTAGAAAGCAATAAAGCATCTTACGTTAATCAACCTGTAGTTGTTGACGAAGGAATAATAACTGCAGACGGTCCTAATTCAGCGGGAGATTTCGCTAGAAAGGTTATTGAGGTATTGACAAGATAATGTAAATTAATATAATGAAAACATATCCGCAGACAACAGGCAATTATAAGACCTGTCGAGGAAAAATGTTTTTTTATATTTTGTCTGCGAGAGCAGCTTTTTTAATTTTTAATTAGAATCTATGGCATTAACCAAACAACAAAAACAAGAAATAATTAATGATTTAAAAGATAAAATTGACCAACAAAAAACAATGGTCTTTGTTGACTTTAAGGGGGTTGGAGTAAAAGACCTCTTTGAATTAAGAAATAAATTGAAAGAGAAAAATTCTTTATTTAAAGTTTCCAAAAAAACTTTATTAAGGATAGCATTGGAAGATTTTAATAAGTCTCTCGCTGAAAAGGTTGAGGGGCTAGGAAGCGAGTTGGCAGTTATTTTTGGCTTTGAGGACGAAATTACTCCTGCCAAAGAAGCTTTTAATTTTGCTTCAGAAAATGAAAAATTGATAATTGTTGGCGGTTTTTTTCAAAACGAATTTATTGACAGAGAGAAAGTTATAGAGTTGGCTAAAATTCCTACAGAAGATGAATTATTAGCTAGATTGGTTGGTACTTTATCTGCGCCAATATCTAATTTTGCTAATGTTTTACAAGGAAATATAAAAGGTCTTGTTTGTGCATTAAATGCTATTAAAGAAAATAAATAATATAATTAATAAATAATAATCATGACAGAAGAAAAAAAAGAAGAAAAGGAAGTAGAAGTTCCTAAAAAGTTCGAGAAGTTAGTTAAAGAAATTGAAAGCCTTTCTGTTTTAGACCTAGCAGAATTAGTCAAGGTCTTAGAAAAGAAATTTGGTGTCTCTGCTGCTCCTCAGGTAATAGCTGCGGCTGGAGTTTCTGCTGGTGGAGCCGGTACTGAAAATGGCGCTCCTGAAAAATCTACCTATAATATTGAGTTGTCAGGAATAGGCGACAAGAAAATTGAGGTAATTAAAGTAGTTAGAGATATAACTCAAAAAGGACTTAAGGAGGCCAAAGATCTAGTTGACGCTGCAGCGAATGAAGCTCAAACTATTAAAGAAAACGTTAAGAAAGAGGAAGCAGAAGAGATTAAGAAAAAACTAGAAGATGCTGGTGCTAAAGTAGAGCTAAAATAAATAAGGTCCAATTGTTTTAAAAAAGACGGAGTATTTTTATTCTCCGTTTTTCTTTTTTAAAATTATTTTTTATAAAGTATTACAATTTAATGTCTATTTTGTATATTCCTTGCGAAGTAAGAACATAGACACTTTCTTCGGTTTCTGTTAAGTGAAAATCTAATAATTTTTCCTCGCTAAAGAGAAGTTGTTTTTTTACTTCTCCTTCTTTATTTATGATAATAATTCTATTTTCTTCTGGATCTAGCAAATAAACATAATAAGCATTTGAATAAGTGATTATTTTTGATATTTGGTTAAGAGAAGGGAAGGTCTCTATATTTATTTCTTTTTCTAGCTCTCCTTTATAGTATTTTTTAATGGAATTATTATTATCAATAATCCAAATAGAGCCGTCAATGGCCATTGATTTTGGATTTGATAATTTTTCAGTTTCTTTATTGAGCCAAAATATTCCTTTAAGTGTTTCTTCTTCTCTAAACGGAACCCTTATTATGCTCCCTATACTTTGATCAACTAAATAAATATTTGATCCGAAACTTGATATGTCAATTATGCTTGGGTCGGAATAAGAAATTGAAATATTTTTATTGTTTATTTCTTTGTTTTTCAAAAAGCTTATCTTATTTGGAGGCGAAAAGAGCAAAAGATAGTCATTGAAACTTTCAATTAGAGAAAATTCTTTAAGGTCGCTTATAAGGAGTAATTCATTATTTTTTATTTGCCATATCTTATAAGATTCTTGATTTGCAATAAAGAAATCTTCCCCGGTTATTATTAATTTTTGAGGAAATATATCTTTTGGTTCTATTTCAAAAAATAGTTCAGGGCTAATTATTTCCTCTATCTTATTAATACCAAAAAGCTTGTCTTTAATTAATTGTTTTGTTTCCATTATTTCATCTTTTAGGGTGATTTTTTCGTCTTGGCTTAACGTTGTTATGTCTTTCCATGCTTCTTGGTAAAGGTTATTTGCTTTTTTCTCATTGTGATAAGCAAGAGCATTCTCAGCCTCATTGATTTTATCTTGGATTTCTCTAATTTTTATTTCTATTCTTTCTATCTCTTTTTCTTTTCCTATTTTAAATAATTGATTACCAACTCCTAGAATAATAAAAAAGATAAGTATTAATATTATTGACTGCTTGAGATTTATATTCTTAAGATGAAAATCTTTTTTGGTAGGAGAAAAATAAGAAAATAAAGAAGTGAAATTAATTTTATTAAATTTAATCTTTGGAATAAATGGTCTTGGCAGTTTTTTAGGAAAAGTTAATTTCTTTAAAAAAGAAAAGTTGATTCTAGTTAGTTTATTTAATATTTTTTGGTTTCGTATCGTATCGAAAGAAGGAAGATTTATTGATAAGAAACTTTCCTTTGAAGAAATAGGTTTTTTTATTTTCGTTGTTTCTTTTTCTGGTTTTTCAAGTTCAATTAAAAGAAAAACGCCGCTTAACTTTTCTAATAGTTTTTCTTTGTTATTTAGTATTTTTTTAATTTCTTTATCAGCTTGTTTTAAATTTATTTCTTTTGTAAATATTGAAAGTAAGTCAATGAGCAAATTATTCTTGGAGATCAGTTCAAAGACGCTTTGAGTTAAAACGATCAGTTTATCTGAAGGCGAGAGATTTCCAGAAACTATATTAGAAAAAGCTTTTGAATCAGAATTCATCTCTTTAACTTCTAGCTCATCGCTTAAGTCTATTATTTTTTCGCCTCTTAATAATAATATTTTAATTTTACCAATCTTGGAAAAACTTATATCTAAGCCCTTAATATTAAAAGCTGCTAAACTTAAATTGCCTAGCCAGCTCACATTGTCTTCTTTTTCTTCTTTTTCTAAAAAATTATTTGCTGATGCTAAACTTGTTCTAAGCAATTCTTCAAGAGAAGAAGTGTTTATGCTATAGTAAGATTTTTTTATCTCATCAGCTATTTTATTTAAGAGAAGACGATTTTGAGGGAGAACATTTCTTATTTCTCCAATGACATATAAATTTCCCACCCTTCTTTCGTAGGCATTTTCTGGTTCGTAAATAAAACTGTTAAAAATTTTATTTTTTTCTTTTTTGGGGTTAAAATGGAAATCAAAAATTTTCATATATTATTCTATTATAGTTTTTTTCTTAAATTGAAGCAAAGATTAGCAAAGAATATTTTTTTATAATTTATTTTAATTGTATAATATGACTAATGGGCATTTAGCTTAGTGGTAGAGCGCTTCGTTCACATCGAAGAGGTCGCAGGTTCGATCCCTGCAATGCCCACTTTTGATTCGCCGTTTTTACTTGACACTTGATGCCATTGTTGTTATAGTATAAAAACATAGTACTTTTAAATAAAAAGAAGGAGTGGTTAACGAGCTAAGCGGAATCTTAGCATGTAATCGTATAAAGAGGTGAAAGAAATTGACGAAAGAAATTATTGCCACTCACACTAGACCAGATTTGGATAGTGTGACAGGAGTCTGGCTTTATAAAAAAGCTAATCCCGGAAAAGTAGCAGAGGAAATTATTTTTTTGAAAGGAGGAGATGAAGTAAATAGTTTTTCTAATTCTAACCTTGTCTTTATTGACAGGGGCAGAGGGCTATACGATCATCATCAAAATCATAACAATGACAAAATGACTAGCGCAGAAAAGGTAGCTCAATCCTTTGGCTTAGATAATTGTGATTCAGTAAAAAAAATATTGAACCTTGTTAAACTTAACGATTTACGAGGTATTACACAGCCCCTGGACGCAGGAGACATGATTAAGAGAATGTCTCATAACCATAAACTTTCAGACGAAGAAAGAATGGCAAAGGGATTACGGCTAATAGAAGACGTATTTCAGTTTAAAAAAACGAAAGCGACAAGAGATAACGAATTTACCAGGAAAGTCATAAAAAGATTTCTCGAACAAAAAAAAGAAGATCGCTTACTTAAGATAGAAAGGTATTGTGATCAGCTTATTAAGGGAAATTTTCAAAGAAGCTTTGATTTTGCAGAAGTTTTAACAGCAGAAAAATATATTTATGGAGAACAAAAAGCTATAGAATTTGGCTTAGCTTTACTTGTGTCCATTTGTGAAGATGATATAAACTTCAACAAAGCATTTCGGGAATACGAAAAAGCTAAAAAAATTAACGTAGCTTACAATGACTTGCTGGTGATGGCTGATACCGAAAATCCAATGTTTAATAAAGTTGCTCGGATGAAAGGAGCGTCTGTAATTATTCAAAAAAGCAGCATTGGAACTCAAATATTCTTTTCTTTTCAAAAAGTAAAGAATAGTTGGATCGACAATATAATGGCAGTGATACGACTGGAAGAACAAATTCAGAACGAAAAGCAAAAAATAATTACCAGCTACTTCAAACTTAAAATGGCTGGCAGATTCGATCAGGTTAAAGAATGGTATTACTACATAAGTGGCGATGCTAAAGGAGGAAGATTTATTTTAAATAAATCTTTAACAGCTCCTGATCCAGAAATTCCTACGACAAAATTAAGCTCGGAAAAAATTGCTTCGTTAGTTAAAGAAGTTTTAAACCGAAGAGATGCGTTCTATTTTAAAAAATATGCGTCTATACGTCTTAGGAAAAAAAATTAAACTCTCCTTCTTCTCTTTTTTTAGGGCAATTAATTGTCTTTTTTGTTTTTTTTAAATTATCACTCTTGACACGAGAGTGATAATCTTTAAAATAGATAATGATGATGCCCACGATTCGTCAAAAAGAAATACTAAATGTTATAGTTGAAGAATATATTAATTCAGCTGCCCCAATAAGCTCGAAGCTTATTGATAGAAAATATAATTTTGATATTTCTCCAGCAACATTAAGAATAGAAATGCAAAAGTTGACTAACGAAGGGCTTCTTTGTCAGCCGCATACTTCTGCAGGAAGAATTCCTACAGATCAAGGTTATCGTCTTTTTGTAAATAATCTTTTGGAAAATAGTCCCTTTAGTTTTAATAGTAAAAAGCAAAAAAATATAGCAAAGGAAATAAAGAAAGAATTAGAAAGTTCTTTGAGGTTTGCTCAGATTGTTACTAAGATTTTAGCTGATAATTCATCCAATTTTAGTTTAAGTTATATTTTTAACGAAAACCTTATTTGGAAAGAGGGATGGGAAGATATGTTTAATAATCCTGAGTCCAAAGACATAGAGTTTATTTCTCGTTTTGCTAAAACTGTTGGCCTTTTTGAAAAAAATATTTCTGATTTTGTTCTAGATTATCCTTCAGGAGTTAAAGTTTATATAGGAAAAGAAACACCGAAAATAAAAAGCGACGACACTAGTATTATTACCACTAGTTTTAAATGTTCAGAGCTTGGCTGCAGTGGCATGTTTGTAATTATGGGGCCGAAAAGAATGGATTACGAAAAGAATATTTCTATTATTAATTTATTAACTAAATTATTAGAAGAATAAAATGAGCAGTAAAAAAGAAAAAGAATTAAAAGAAAAATTAGAAGGGTGTGAAAAAGAAAAAAATGAATATTTAAAAGGTTGGCAAAGATCAAAAGCAGATTTTATTAATTACAAGCGAGAAGAAGGAGAAAGAATGAAGGAGATCTTTAAATATGGTAAAGTAGAATTATTGTCTAATTTAATTGAAATTTTAGACAATTTTGAAAAAGCAGAAGAAGAAACACCAAAAGATCTTAAAGAAAATGAATATTTTAAAGGTTTTATTCAGATAAGAATTCAATTAAAGAATTTTCTTGGAAGTCAGGGAGTCCAAGAGATTAAAACCATAAATGAGAAAATTAATTTAAATTATCATGAAATAGTTGGAGAAGTTGAAGTTGAAGATAAAGAGCCAGGAATAATTATTGAAGAGATTAAGAAAGGTTATTTTCTTGAAGATAAGCTTTTACGTCCAGCAAAGGTTAAAGTTTCAAAATAAAAAAATAATTAATTAAACTAAAAAAATTATGCCTGAACAAAATCAGATTAAAATAAAAGTAAAAGAAGAAGATTTAAAAGGTTCTTATTCCAATTTAATGCAAATAATTCATAGCAAAGATGAATTTATTCTAGATTTTTTCTTAATTTCTCCTCCTCACGGAGTGTTAAACTCGAGAGTAATCATGAGCCCAGGGCACTTGAAAAGGCTGCTCAAGGCCTTACAAGAAAATATTGGTAACTATGAAAAGAAATTTGGAGAAATTAAAATGGCTGAATCGCCTAAAAAAGAATTTGTTGGTTTTTCTCCAGAAAAATAAAAAGGTCGGTTCTTACTTAATAATTAAAATATAAAAAAGTATTATGCCTTTAATTCCGTATAATCCATTTCATGAAATCGATCGTTTTTTCGAAGAAGATTGGTCAGATTTAAAATTTGTTCGTTCTCCTAAAATGGATATTTATGAAGAGAAAGGAAATGTTATAGCAGAGATTGGACTTCCCGGTGTTGACCCTAAAGATATTAATATTGAGATAGATAATAATGTTTTAAAACTAGAAGCTAAGACCGAAAAAAAAGAAGAGAAAAAAGAAAAAGGTTATTACAGAAAAGAACTTAGTCAGGGTTATTGTAGGAGAGCTGTTCCGTTGCCAGTCGAAGTAATTGGAAGCAAAGCAAAAGCCAGTTACAAAGACGGAATTCTTAAGATAATTGTTCCTAGGGTAGAAAAGACAGAAAAGAAGAAATCAGGCAAAATTAAGATTGAGACAGAAAAATAATTTAGAGGTTAAATGCTGCTTACCAACTCAGAAACAGTTGGTAAGTGGAATTTATTCTTTAAATTTAAATTAATTTAAATCTGATACTGTATTGATTATTAAGTTAATGTTGTGAAGTTGCAAATTAACCTATTAGTTAATGCATTATCTTAATCAATTATGGGAAAAGTTTTAGGTATTGATTTGGGAACTACTTTTTCAGCTATGGCGGTGGTTGACAAGGGTGAGCCCAAAATAATCGAGAATAAAGAAGGAAGCAGAACTACTCCTTCTGTAGTTTCTATTTCTAAAAATAAAGAAAGGTTAGTTGGAATTACCGCTAGAAGACAGCAAATTACTAATCCTAAAAATACAATTTATTCTATCAAGAGATTGATTGGAAGGAGGTTTGATGATCCTGAAGTAAAAAGGGATAAAAAGTTACTTCCTTATGAGATAAGAAAAGGATCTGACGATGGTATTGAAGTTAAGATGGGAGAAAAATGGTACAAACCAATGGAGGTATCTGCAATGATTTTGCAAAAACTTAAAAGTGATGCTGAAGAAAAATTAGGAGAAAAAATTGAGGAGGCAATTATTACTTGCCCTGCTTACTTTGATGATTCTCAAAGAAAGGCTACTAGAGTTGCCGGTGAAATAGCTGGATTCAAGGTTAAAAGAGTGATCAATGAACCAACCGCAGCCGCTTTAGCTTATGGGTTAACTAAGAAAAAAAATCATCAGATTGTAGTTTATGATTTTGGTGGAGGAACGTTTGACGTTTCTGTGCTCGACGTAGACGAAGATACCGTTGAAGTAAAAGCAACTGGTGGAGATACTCATTTAGGAGGAGATGATTTTGACCAGAAAATAATGGATTGGATCGTAGATCAATTTAAAAAAGATCAAGGCATTAATTTATCTAATGATGATTTGGCTCTTCAAAGATTGAAAGAAGCCGCCGAAAAAGCAAAGATTGAACTTTCTACTACTCTTGAAACAGAAATAAATCTTCCTTTCATTACTTCTGGAGAATCTGGACCAAAGCATCTTTATTATAAATTAAGCAGGAACCAATTCGAAAATTTAATCGAAGAGTATGTCAGCAAGTCAATCCAGGTAACTGAAAAAACAATAAAGGAATCAAAGCTGGAGCCAAAAGATATAGAAGAAATTGTTTTAGTGGGTGGACAAACAAGAACACCAAAGATCAGAGAAGAAATCAAAAAGTTTTTTGGTAAGGAGGCGTGTAAAGAAATAAATCCAGACGAAGTCGTTGCTATTGGTGCGGCAATAGAAGGAGGAATATTAAAAGGCGAAGTGAAAGACGTTTTGCTTTTAGATGTTGTTCCTTTGTCTTTAGGTATTGAAACTCTTGGCGGAGTAAACACTGTTTTGATTTCTAAAAACACTACAGTTCCAACGTCAAAAACTCAAATTTTCTCAACTGCAGCTGATAGTCAGTCTTCGGTTGAAATCCATGTTTTGCAAGGAGAAAGGCCAATGGCTACTGATAATAAGACATTGGGAAGATTTATTTTAGACGGCATACCTCCTGCTCCCAGAGGAGTTCCTCAGGTTGAAGTTACCTTTGACATTGATGCAGATGGCATGCTAAATGTTTCTGCCAAAGATAAAGCTACCGGGAAGGAGCAATCAATTAGAATTGAAAGTTCTTGCGGAGCTTCTGATGAAGAAATTAAAAAAATGAAAGAAGAGGCCAAAATTCACGCAGAAGAGGATAAAATGAAACAAGATTTAATTGAGGCAAGGAACAAAGCAAATAGTTTGGTTTATGCTACTGAAAAGACATTAAGAGATGCCGGAGATAAAATTGCCACTGATATGAAGAAAGAAGTTGAGCAAAAACTAGAAGATTTAAACAAAATAAAAGATGGCGATAATCTTGACGAAATAAAAGAAAAAACATCTGAGCTTTCTCAGGCTATTCAAAAAGTTGGATCTGAACTTTATAGGCAACAACAGGAACAAAATCAGGAAAAAAATCAAGAACAAGAACAGAAACAAGATGATAAAAAGAATAGTAATCAAGAAGAAGGTCCCGAAGAAGGAGACTATAAAGAAAAATAATTAATCCATGAAAGATTATTATAAAACCCTAGGCGTTTCTGAAAATGCTCCTGACACAGAAATTAAAAGGGCTTATCGTAGATTGGCTCATAAGCATCATCCCGACAAAGGAGGTGATCCAAAAAGATTCAAGGAGATAAATGAAGCTTATCAGGTTCTTTCTGACAAAGAAAAAAGAAGCCAGTATGATAAATTTGGCAGAGTATTTGATGGTTCTCAAGGGGGAGCAAACCAGGGCTTTGATTTTGGCTCTGGTTTTGGTTCCTCTAATTTTAATTTTGGCTTCGAAGACCTGGGGGATGTTTTTAGTGATTTTTTTGGCGGCGGATTTAAAAAAAAGAAAAAAGATATTAGAAGAGGAAAGGATATTCAAATTGATATTGAATTGGATTTAAAAGAAATATTGCATGATCAGGAAAAAGAAATTGTTTTAAATAAAAAAATTAACTGTTCAAGGTGCAAAGGAAAGGGAGCTGAACCTGGCAGTAAATTAAAAGAGTGTTTTTCTTGCAGGGGGACAGGACAAGTCCAGCAAGTGAGCAGAACTTTTTTTGGAACAGTTACAAAATATGTTATATGTCCTGATTGTGGCGGAGAAGGTTCTAGTCCCGAAAAACCTTGTAATGTTTGCAAGGGAGAAGGAAGAATTAATGGTGAAGAAAAAATTAAAGTAGTTATTCCTGCGGGAGTTGATTCAAATCAAATATTGAAAGTGCAAGGAAAAGGCTATGCTGGGAAAAAAGGTGGTAGTTCTGGGGACTTATATATTCGCATTATAATTAAAGAACACCCTGTATTTATAAGAAAGGGCGATGATTTAATTCTTAAAAAACCAATTTCTTTTTCACAAGCTGTTCTGGGAGACGAAGTAGAAATTTTCGCTCTTGAAGGAAAGCCTGTTCTATTAAAAGTTCCTTCTGGTACACAGTCTGGCAAGGTTTTTAGGATATCAAAAAAGGGAATCCCTCATTTTAGTGGTTTTGGCAGAGGAGATTTATATGTAGAATTGAAGGTTAAAATTCCTAAAGATTTAACAAAAAAGCAAAAAGAAATTTTAGAAAAGTTAAAAGAAGAAAATCTTTAATAATGTTTTCTACTTTTTTTAAATATGATTTTGTGTTAATATTTAACAAATGGCTTTTATTAAAGTAGGTATAGGTATATCTCAAAAAAATAACTTAATAGTTGCGGCGGAAGAGGCAGCAAAGGAAGCAAAAAAAGAAATTGAAGGTAACAAGCCTAAGCTTTTGATGTTTTTCTGTACTTATAATTATTCTGAGAAAGACTATGAAAAGGGCATGAAAATGGTCTATGATGTTTTTGGAGATAATGACATTCCTTTAGTGGGGGGAACTCTTCTTGGGTTTTTTGCAAAGAATAAATATTATTTTGATGTTGGAATGTTACAAAGTATTATTTCTTCTTTTTTGAAAAAAGCAGGGAAAGTTATTCCTCCTCTGAGATTTAATGGAGTCACTGTGGTAGCCTTAGAGTCAGATTATATCAATGTTGGAATTGGGCTAGGGGTAAATGCCCTTGAAAATCCTCAAGAAGCAGGAAAAGAATCTATTAATCAGGCTTTGGATGACCTAGAGTATAATCCCTCAATTGCTTATCTTGCTATGATGAAAAAAGGAGCCAGAGATATTACTAGGTTTCGTCCTCTTAGTGGATTTTTATTAACTCCTGGTTTTTCTAAAGAAGGCACTCTAAAAGACGAAGAGATTATTAATGGAATTGATTCTGTTGTTAAAAGTACAGTAAGATTTATTGGTGGTGGGCTTTCTCAAGAAATAAATCCGGATTACTCGATCTATCCTAAGTCAGGACAAAGTTTTTTTAAAGGAAAGGTTTATAAAGAATCTGTAATTTCTATTTTATTTGGTTCGGACCTAGAAATAGGCTATGGAGTGGCCAGTGGATTAGAACCTCTTCCTCATAAAGCCGTTGTTACAAGAAGCGAGGGCAATATAATTTATGAATTAAATAATAGGCCAGCTGCTGATGTAATTCGAGAAATTTATAATAATTATACCGAGGGAAAGGAAGAAGACTTGCTTAAAATACATGCCCGTCTTGGTCAAGAAGGATATATTTTTGCTTATTCGGATGGAAAATATAACTTTTACTGGCCATTTATGTTTAGTGAAATTATTAAAGAAAAGTATGTTAAATCAATTATTCCTATCAAAGAAGGAACCGGTATTACTTTTGGTAAAATTATTTTGGACAAGATAGCCCATGATACAATAGAAGATTCTGTTAGAATGATAAAAGAAGATGCTTGCTCTGAAGATTTTGGATTTATTCTTTTCTTTTCTTGTGCCGGAAGGGGGTATATATTAAAATCTGATTACAGAAAGGAAATTACTGAAATTAAAAAACGTCTTAATCAAAAAGATACGCAAATTTTTGGAATATGTAGTTCCGGAGAACAATCTTTTTATAAATCAGGACCGGTTAGAAGCTGTAGTGTTATCTTAACTTTGATGGGGATTTCTAATCGTCTTATTTCTCAAATTAAAGAATAATTAAAATAGATGGATAACTTAGAAGAAAAGAAAGTAGTTCTTGTTGATGAAAACGACAATGAAATAGGAACTGAAAATAAAATGAAAGCGCATCAGGAAGGAGGAAAGCTTCATAGAGCTTTTTCTGTTTTTATTTTCAATTCAAAAGGAGAAGCTCTGATTCAACGTAGAGCTCATGATAAATATCATTGTCCTGGATTATGGACTAATACTTGCTGTAGTCATCCTTCTCCCGGTGAATCAACAGAGAAGGCGGCCTCGAGAAGGTTAAATGAAGAAATGGGGTTTAGTTGCGATGTTAAAAAAATTTTTAGTAAAAAATATTCTTTAAAATTAGATAATGATTTATGGGAAAAGGAGTTTGATCATATCTTTATTGGTGAATATGAGGGCGAAATAAAGATCAATCCAGAAGAAGTTTCTGAATGGAAATGGGTTAGCATTGAAAAACTAAAGGAAGACATTGAGAATAATCCTGATAATTATACTCCTTGGTTTAGATTGCTATTAAATGATTTGATTATTAAAATAAGTTGATTTTATTTTTAGAATTCAGTAAAATAACAAGTGAATTTTTTTGCCCCTGTAGCTCAATTGGCAGAGCAATTCCCTTTTAAGGAAGAGGTTCTGAGTTCGAGTCTCAGCAGGGGCACAAATAATTTTTAAAACCTCTCTTTTATTTGGAGAGATTTTTTCTAAATAAATCATTATGAAAAAATTTTATTTAGAAACTTACGGTTGCAAGTTAAACCAATCAGACTCCGATTTAATTAGAGGTGTTCTTGCCCGAGACTTTAAAGAAGTTTCTTCTTCAGAAGAAGCTGATTTTGTTGTTATAAATTCTTGCGGGGTTGTCGGTAAAACAGAAATGAAAATACTGAAAAGAGCAAAATCTCTTAAAGGGAAAAAGATAATTATGGCAGGGTGTTTGCCATTAATATCTCCGAAAGGTGTTGTGAAAGTAGCTAACGGAGTAATCGGACCAAAAGACATTCTTTGCGTTGCAAAAGTAGCAGAACAAATTGTTAAGGATAAAAAAGTTTTTCAAGTTTCTAATAAGTTGGTTAATAAAGCTAAATATTATCAATTGAAGAAAAGAAGAGATAATGGCATTTCTGCGATAGTGCCTATCGCTGAAGGGTGTTTGGGAAACTGTAGTTTTTGTGCGACTAGGCACGCTAGAGGGAAACTTAAGAGTTTTGCTATGAATGATATTTTAAGGGAAATAAAATATTTAATTAATTCTGGCTACAAAGAGATAAACCTTACTTCTCAGGATTCTGTTCTCTACGGTTTAGACAGAGGCAAGTTCTTATTACCGGTATTGCTTAATAAAATATCTTCTATTAAAGGAGATTTTAGAGTAAGAGTAGGCATGATGAATCCTTTTTTTGCGAAAAAAATATCCAAGGAGCTTATTTCTTCTTTCGCTTCGGAAAAAATATATAATTTTTTACATCTTCCCTTGCAGTCAGGTGACGATAAAATATTAAAAGAAATGAACAGGAATTATCGAATTAGCGATTTTGTTGATATTGTTAATGATTTTAGAAGGGGATTTAATGATGTATTATTAGCTACTGATATTATAGTTGGCTATCCTGGTGAAACAGAGATCAATTTTAATAGAACAATTAAGGTTATTAAAAAAACAAAACCCTCGATTGTTCATATATTTAGATTTTCAAAAAGACCTTTCAGTCAGACAATCAATCTCAAAGATTACCCGGATCGAATTAAAAAAGAAAGGTCCCGGGAACTAACAAAGTTATCGCAAAAAATAAATATAAAAGACAACAGAAATTTTTTAGGCAAAGAATTCGAAGTCTTGATATCTGAAAAAGGGAAGAAAGGGACTTTAATCGGGAGAACGCCTTCTTTTAGGGCCGTTATTTTAAAACAAGGAAAACTTGGTAGTTTTGAAAAAGTAAAAATAATTGATTTTGAAAATAATTATCTTGTTGGTAAAATAATTTATTAATAATTTAACTGGACTGATTTGATAAATTTTGCTATACCATATAAATATGAATAATAAGTCGACTTTTATTTTTATAATAGTGGCAATTTCGATAAGTTTTGGCCTGGGTTCTTCTTTTGGCACGGGCAGAGTTATATGCCCCGTATGCCCTCCAGAGCATGTTGATTTTTCTTTGTTTTGGGAAACATGGAAAACGCTCGAGGAAGAATATGTTGGTTCTAGCGAGCTTGATATTCAACAAATGATTTATGGAGCTATTTCTGGAATGGTAAATTCTATTAATGATCCTTACACTTATTTCCTCGATCCGAGTGATTCTAAGATATTTTCTGAAGAATTTGCAGGAAAGTTTGGGGGAGTTGGAATGGAAATAGGGATAAGAGAGGGTGAATTAAGGGTCATCGCTCCTTTAGAGGGTACTCCAGCTCAAAAAGCTGGTTTGAGATCTGGTGATGTTATAAAAAAAGTTGACGGAAAACCAATTGTTGATGTTTCTGTTCAAGAAGCAGTAAAATTGATCAGAGGGAAGGAGGGAACGGAAGTGGTTTTGACTGTTTTTAGAGAGTCTTGGGAGGCAGAAAAAGATATTAAGATTATAAGGGATGTTATTGAAGTTCCTTCTCTTGATTGGGAATTAAAAGAAGGGAATATTGCCCATATTCGTATTTATAATTTTAATCAAAAAGCCAAAGATGACTTTAATAAAGTTGGGAGGGAAATTTTAAATAGTTCGGCAGAAAGAATTATTTTAGATTTAAGAAATAATCCCGGTGGTTATCTCGGCGTAGCTCAAAGTATTAGCGGTTGGTTTTTGGAAAAGGGGGCTGTTGTTACCATAGAAGATTTTGGCGATGAAAGAGAAAAAAAAGAATATAAAGCCGATGGTCCAGGCGCTTTATCTGATTATTTTGTAATTTGCTTAATAAATAAAGGAAGTGCTTCGGGGTCTGAAATTTTAGCCGGAGCTCTTAGAGACAATAAGAAAATTCTTTTAATAGGTGAAACTTCTTTTGGAAAGGGGTCAGTCCAGCAACTTATTCCTTTGAGAGACGGTTCTAGCTTAAAAGTAACCGTAGCTAAATGGCTTACTCCAGAGGGGATATCAATTGACGGTATTGGTTTAGAGCCTGATATTATTGTTGAAATGAGTGAAGAAGATTATCAAGAAGGCAAAGATAGACAGCTTGAAAAAGCTCTGGAAGTAATAAAAAACTTCTAAAAAATAAGGTTGAAATATTAGACTTAATTTAATATAATTAAAAGTATAATCTAACAAAATAATTATGAAAGTAATCCTTTTAGAAAATATTGAAAATATAGGAGAAAAATACGATGTTAAAGAGGTAAAAGATGGCTATGCGAGTAATTTCCTTTTTCCAAAGAGTTTAGCTAAGCCAGCCACGCCAGGTAATCTCAGATGGTTAGAAGCTCAGAGAGCTAAACAGGCAGAAAATGCTCAGTGTGAACTTGAAAAAGTTCAAGAAACAGTAACTGCTCTTGATGGGAGCGAATTCGAAATTTTGGTGAAAGTAGGAAAAGGAGATCAGTTATATGAATCAATAACTAGTCAGAAAATTGCTGAATTGTTAAAGAAAAATAATTTTTCCATAAAGAAAGAGCAAGTTCAATTAAAAGAGCCTATTAAAGAGTTGGGTGAGTTTCCGGTTAAAATTAATTTTAAGCATAATTTAGAAGGAGAAATCAAAGTAATAATTGCTCCGGAGGAAAATTCTTAATTTAATTTATTTTTAACATGGCTAGATACATTTTTTTTATTGGTGGTGTAATGTCAGGAATTGGCAAGGGAATAGCTACTGCTTCAATAGGGAAAACACTTCAAAAAAATGGTTATAGGGTAACAGCTATTAAAATAGATCCCTATATTAATGTTGACGCTGGAACTATGAATCCTGTTGAACACGGGGAAGCTTTCGTTACTAAAGACGGAGTTGAATGTGATCAAGATATAGGCAATTACGAAAGATTTTTAGATGACGAACTAACCACGGATAATTACATTACCACAGGAAGGGTTTATCAGGCAGTAATTAACAAGGAAAGGAATTTAGAATATGATGGCCGGTGCGTTGAGGTAGTCCCGGATATTCCCAATGAAGCAATTGAAAGAATTAAAAGAGCTGGTAAAAAAAATAAGTCTGATTTTGTACTGATCGAAATTGGAGGAACAGTTGGTGAATATCAAAACATGCTTTTCTTAGAAGCGGCTCGAATGATGAGATTAGAGAATCCAGGCAAAGTACTATTTGTTTTAATTAGTTATTTGCCAATTCCAGACACTATAGGGGAGATGAAGACAAAGCCAACTCAGCAAGCTGTTAAGTGGCTTAATATGGCCGGTATTCAACCTTCATTTGTTATAGCAAGAAGTAAGTTGCCATTGGACGAGCCAAGAAAAAGAAAAATTTCTGTTTTTTGTAATGTAGAAAAAGAAGATGTTATTTCTTCTCCGGATATTAAGCACATTTACGAAATTCCTCTTAATTTTGAAAAAGAAAAAATAGGAGAAAGAATTTTAGAAAAATTTGGGTTAGATAAAAAAGAAAAGCCCGATAGTCGTCATAGAGATTGGCGTAAATTAGTGGAGACGATAAAGAAGGTTGATCAACCAATAAAGATAGGAATCGTTGGGAAATATTTCGAAACAGGAGAATTTACTTTAATGGATTCCTATATTTCGATAATCGAGGCGGTAAAACATGCTTGTTGGTATTTCGATAGAAAACCAGAGATACAATGGTTGTCAGCAGAAAAATATGAAAAGAACAACGATTCATTAAAAGAACTCCAAGAATTTGATGGAGTTATTATCCCTGGAGGTTTTGGCAACAGAGGAATAGAGGGGAAAATAAAAGCAATTGAGTATTGTCGCAACAATAAAATTCCATTTCTTGGTCTTTGTTTAGGAATGCAGCTTTCGGTGATAGAATTTGCTAGAAATGTTTGCGGTATTAAGGATGCGAATTCAAAAGAGTTCGCACCTAAAGGTAAAAATAATGTAATTGACATAATGTTCGAGCAAGAAGCCTTGTTAAAAGATAAAAAATATGGAGCCACGATGAGATTGGGTGATTATTTATGTGAAGTTAAAGAGGGGACTATTTCTTCTAGAATTTACGGAGAGAAATCATTTAATGAAAGGCATAGGCATCGATATGAAGTGAATAATGATTACATAAAAGAATTAACGGAAAAAGGTTTAATTATCGCTGGAATTAATCCAAAAAGGAATTTGGTTGAAATTATTGAACATAAAGATCATCCTTACTTCGTTGCTAGCCAGTTTCATCCTGAGTTTAAGTCAAGACCAACCAGGCCCCACCCTTTGTTTAGAGGATTAATCGAGGCTGGTTTGAAAAAATAAAAAAACACGTTTACTTACGTGTTTTTTATTTAATGCTTTATTTGTTTTTTTATTCTACATTAACAACTTTAACCTTTTTACGGGAATTATCAAAGTTTTTTTTGGTTTTACTGGCAAAGTTAACAATTCCTTCCTTTGCTGCGTAAAGAGTATCATCTGAACCGCGTCTTACATTTTTTCCAGGAATAAACTTAGTCCCTCGTTGTTTTATTATAATCATTCCAGGTTTTACTTTTTGGCCCGCATATAGTTTTACTCCCAAGTACTTTGGCTTGGAATCTCTTCCTAATTTTGTTATTCCTGAAGATTTTGTTGTTGACATGAATTATCTCTAAAATTAATTTATTTATATGCTAATATTAGCAGGTTTTAAAAGGGTTGTCAAAAAAAACAGAACAGTTATAATACTATTAAGTACGGTTATTTTAATCTCTTTGCTTTCTTTTGCTTTAGGTATTATTGTGACCGAGCATCAGGAAAAAGGAGAAATAATATTAAATTATGAATAAGGACATTCTTCAGAATAAAAAAGATCAAATTCCTTCCCATGTAGTGTTATTGCCAGATGGTAATCGGCGCTGGGCTAAAGAAAGAGAATTGCCCAGCATTGAAGGTCATAGGGAAGGATTTAAAAATTTAAAGAGATTTTGTTCTTATTGCCAAGAAAAAGGAATAAAGATTCTTACTGCTTTTGGTTTTTCGGTTGAAAATTGGAATCGACCTAAAGAGGAAGTAAGATATTTAATGAGATTGTTAGAAGAGGGACTGTTGAGCGAAATAAGGGAATATGAAGAAAAAAAGGAAAATAGTCTTTTGTTGGGCGATAAGACTAGGGTAAGAATTATTGGTCAAAAAGATATATTACCCCAGGGATTGCAAGAAGCAATTAAAAAAATAGAAAAGCTAACTCAAAATAATAAAGATTATATTCTAAACTTAGCTGTCAGCTATAGTGGGCGTTGGGATATCCTTCAAGCAACTAAAAAAATTATTAAAGAAAAAATTCCTTATCAAAAAATAACAGAAAATTTTTTTAATGATTATCTTTCTACAATAAACTTGCCTTTGCCAGATTTAATAATAAGAACCGGAGGCGAAAGGCGTCTTTCTAACTTTTTACTTTGGCAAGCAGCTTATTCTGAGCTTTACTTTTCAGATAAATGTTGGCCAGATTTTAATAAAAGTGATTTCGAAAAAGCCATTAGCGAATACAGTAATCGCAAAAGAAGATTTGGGAAATAACAAATTTAAATAATTTAAATCAGTTTTTTTGCCTTTTTGGCGTTTTTTTATTTTAGAATGACCAAATTAATAACAACAGTATTATTATTTTTAGTTTCTACTAATTTTCTAGGAACGAACTTGCTAGGATTTGAAAAAACTTCTTTCAAGGTTGATTTATTTGAAGAGAAAAGAGAAGAATTAATCTTTGAGAAGATAAATTTTCTTGAAGCTAACTTGTCTGAGATGAAAGTAAGGATTTATCATAATGGAGAAGTTAAAACAGAGGTTCCAATAATAACAAAGGGTGATCCCCAGGGGTGGGGAGGTTCTGCTGTCGGCTTGTATGAAATTCATTCTGGGAACAGAGCTAGTTTTTCAGTAATTTCTGAGGTTTTTATGCCTTATGCTCTTCGTTATTATGGAAAATATTATTTTCATGGAGAGCCGTATTATCCGGGTGGGAAAAAATTAATCTCTTCTTTTTCGGGAGGATGTCTTAGACTAAGAAATAGTGATGCCAAGATCATTTATGAATTGACAGAAATAGGTATGCCAGTATTAATTATTGACAAGGAAAGAGATGATTATTTTTACCCTAAAGAAAATAAAGTCAGCCTCCCAATGGTTACTGCTCAGAGCTATGCGGTGGGAGACCTTGATTCAGGTTTTATTTTTGCACAAAAAGATTTTGAGAAAAGGCTTCCGATAGCCTCTTTGACAAAACTAATGACTGCTTTGGTCATTGCTGAAAATGTTGATTTAACAAAAACAATTAAAATAAAAGAAGAGATGCTTGAGGGCTATGGGTCTACAGATATGCTTGAACAAGGGAAAGAGATAAGAGTGATTGATCTTTTTTACCCTCTTCTTATCGAGTCTTCTAATGATTCAGCTGAGGTTTTAAGTTATTTTTTAGGAAAGGAAAGAACCATTGATTTAATGAACCAAAAAGCCAGGTCTATTTTAATGGAAAAAACTGTTTTTACTGATCCTTCCGGCTATGACCCAGGGAACATTTCTACTGTTAAAGATTTGTTTTATCTTGCTCGTTATTTATTAAATAATCGTCCTCCTATTTTAGAAATTACTAAAAGCAATAAAGTAAGGAGTTTTGGCGAACTTCATTTTGAGATTGATGAATTGTGGAACAAAAATATTTTTGTTCATGACCAAACATTTGTTGGAGGAAAAACGGGTTTTATTAAATCTTCCCAATACACTTCTCTTTTTATTTTTCAGTTTGAAAAAGATAATCAGCAGCGCAACATAGCTATTATTATTTTAGGTTCACAAAACATCAAGAGAGATGCTCAGATTATATATAAATGGGTTCAGGATAATTATTTTAATAATTAGTTTTATTTATTTTTTTATTTATGGTAAAATATACAAAGAAAAAGAAAAATTAATTTAAAAAATATGTTTGATTTTTCTAGTTTATTAAAGCCAGGCAATAAAAAACAACTTTATATTTTAGGTGGTTTAGTGGTTTTTTCTATAATTTTTATCATAATTATTTCAATGGTACTTATAAAACCTTCTTCGCCGCCTACTTCTCTTGAGCCTAAAGTAAAAGAGCCAGTATATGAAATTACCTTGGGAAGCATTAATTTTCATTTAGAAGAAGCAAAGGATTTGGGTGATATTTTAGAAATTTCTGAAATTAAACGTCAAGTGTCTAGGCCTGAAGCTGTTAGTACTACTGAAAAATATGTAGAAGTTACGATAAAAGCTAGAAATATGGGCAAGGAGACCATAAAAATTGGAAATTGGGAGATAAGAGAATTAGTTGACAGTCAAGGAAGAATTTTTCAATACTCTAGAGAGCTTTTGCCATGGATTTCTATTGATAATAATTGTGGTGCTGAATTAAAGCCAGGATTTGCTCCTAGTTTATGTACGGCAATATATGAAGTAGCTAAAGTAGCTACAGGATTGCAGGTTAGAGTAAAATCGGGCAGTAAAGAAGATTTAATTGATTTGGGGATATAGCTAACGAATTTTAGAATATTTTTTGAACCTTGCTTTTTTTAATAGCAAGGTTTTCTATTGACAAAATCTTCTTAAAATGTTATTATTTTGACTAGTTAATTAAAAAACGAGGTGAGGAGATGCAGCTAAAAACGAAAGAAGAGAATATTTTAGAAGTAGAAAAGATAAAAGAATATTACAGGATAAGAATCAAAAAAATTTTTAAAAGTGGTGTCATAAAAATTAATGGCAACAAAGAAACTTTTTTTGGTAACGAACTTATCTTAAAAGATAATAAAGTAAAATTATTAAAAAGAGGAGTTGTTGTTTTCGAAAGTGATAAAATAATATAGTAGTAACGGGAAGTTCAAAAGAACTTCCTTCTTTTTTTATTTGAGTTAATAATTTTTTTCTGCTAAGCTTTTAGTTATGAATAATATTCGTAATTTTTGTATTATTGCTCACATTGATCACGGTAAGTCAACTTTGGCTGATCGTTTTTTGGAATTGACCAATACCGTTCCCAAAGAGAAAATGAAAGAGCAATTATTAGATCAAATGGATCTGGAGAGAGAAAGAGGAATTACTATTAAGCTTCAGCCTGTTCGGATGGAATACAAGGGATATATTTTAAATCTTATTGATACTCCGGGCCACATGGATTTTTATTTAGAAGTTAAAAGATCTCTCAAAGCAGTAGAGGGAGCAATGCTTTTGGTTGATGCTGTTAAAGGAGTTCAAGCTCAAACATTATCTAATCTTTATCTAGCTCAAGAATGTAAATTGTCTATTATTCCCGTGATTAATAAAATTGATTTGCCGAACGCACGAGTAATAGAAGTAGAAGATGAGTTAGTAAAATTATTAAATGTTGATAAAAAAGAAATCATAAAAATTTCAGCAAAGAAGTCAATTAATATAGAAAAAGCATTAGATTCAGTCATAGAAAGAATTCCTTCTCCTGTAGGTGATTTAAATGCTCCATTAAAAAAAATTGAATTTGATTCTTTCTATAATTCTTATAAGGGAATAATATCTTATGTAAGAATTATTGATGGTGTGCTAAAAAATAAAAATCAAGAAATTGGACTATTTAAGCCTCAAATGGTGCCAGCTAAAGAATTAAAAGCTGGAGAAATTGGCTATATTGCTACTAACGAAAAAAACCTTGATAATTATTTAGATAAAATAGGATGGGAAAAGCCCCAACCAATGGTATTTGCTAGTCTATATCCTTATCAAGATTCTGATTTCATTCTTCTCAAGGAAGGGATTAGTAGATTAAAATTAAATGACGCAGCTCTTTTTTCGGAACTGGAATCTTCTCCCGCCCTAGGCAGAGGGTTTAAGTGTGGTTTTTTAGGCATGCTTCACTTAGAAATTATTGTCGAAAGATTAAAAAGAGAATACAATCTAGATTTGACAGTAACTACTCCGAAGGTGAATTATGAGATAGACGAAAAAAAACAAATAACAAAAGAACCTTGGGTTAACCTTAAAATAATTACTCCCCAAGATTGCTTAGGCGGAGTAATGAAAGTTCTTGATCAGATTCGTGGAGACCATCAAAAAACAGAATATTTAGGCAAAGAAAGGTTAATAATTGAATATAATACTCCTTTAGCAGATATTATTAGTGATTTCTATGACAAGCTGAAAAGTGTTAGTTCTGGCTATGCATCAATGATTTATGAGCTTATTGGAATGAGACAGGGAGATTTAGTTAAGTTAGAAGTTTTTATTGCTGACGATAAAATTAAAAACTTATCTCGAATTGTTCCGAAAGAAGATTCCTATAAAAAAGCAAGGAAGCTGGCAGTTGACTTAAAAGAACTTATTCCTAAGCAAAATTTTACTGTTCCAATTCAAATAACCATTGGTAATATTTTTAGAGAAGATAATAAAAAAGGGAAAATTATTGCTCGAGAAACCATTTCTGCATTACGTAAAGATGTAACGAGTTATTTGTACGGAGGCGATTATACTAGAAAAAGAAAGTTGCTAGAAAAACAAAAGAAGGGTAAGAAAAAACTAAAACTAAAAGGTAAGGTAAATATACCGAGTGAAGTTTTTGTTAAGTTATTAAAAAAATAATTTATATTGACTTGATTTTCATGTCAAAAAAACCCGAGCAATTGCTCGGGTTTTAGTTTGAGGTATTGTTTTTGTTTTAAGAATTTTTCCTAACCTCTTCTTTTATTTTAGAAATATAATTGTTAACATTTGGATTTACTTTTCTTTTTTGTGAAAGAAAATAAGAGACAAAATCGCCAAATAATATTAAAAAGAGCATTCTTTCTAGCCTTTCTTTTCCTCTGGCTCTTAGTTCGAATATCTTAGTTTTGTTTTTTGTTAGTTTTTTAAATCCTTCTATTTGGGCTGATAATTCCTTTCTCTCTTTATTATCCCTTAGTATTATTATGGAATAATTTTTAGTTATTTTTTGCCAAGCCTCTGCTTCGTTGTGAACAAGCTCGGGAAGAGAAAGACTTTCTGATAATTTCTTAGAATTTTCACTTAATTGGCTTTCCCATCGGAAACTTACTGATGAATACTGGCAGCAAATAAGAGGAAATCCTTTTTCTATTTTTTTAGTAAAAATTTTTGCCTCTTTTCTAATTATTTCTTTTTCTTTTTTAATAACATCGATTGAAGGAAATTTTTTGATAAATCCCATTTCTTTAAAGATGTTTATTAAAAATGCAATTAAAAACGGAAAAGTTTCTCTGGTTTGTTTTTTTAGAAAATCAGGAGGCAGTTTTAAGTAAAGATTGTTATTCTCTTTTGATTTTTCTTCTAGTTCTTCACCACAAGATATTGATATGATTTTACACCTTCTTTTTTTACCTTGTTCGAATTGATTAAGCGTTTCTCTTGTTTTTCCTGATCGACTTAAACAAATTAACAAAGTATTTTCATTTGCGTAAGAAGGAAGAATATATTTTTTTGATATTTCAAAAGGGATGTCTAAATCAATGGCTTCTTTTAAAACTTCAGCAGGAATCGCAGAGGCTCCCATTCCAGCCACTATAATATTTTTAATATTTCTATAGTTTTTCGGAACTTTTATCTGTTTTAATTTTCCTTTTTCGAATAATTTTGGAAAATCTATTATACTCTGAATCATATTAATCAATTATATTACATAAATACTAATTTATAAAGTTAATAAGCTTGTTTTTATCTTTTTAAAATGATAAGTTTATTTATATGCAGACAAGAAAAAAAACTTTAATACTTTTTTCAATATTAATATTTTTGATTACTGGCGTAGCTTTAAGAAATATAATTAATTATAATTTTTTTACTTATAGCTATAATAAATGCTACAACAGAACTGTTGATGATTGTATAAAAATGGTAAATAAAATAGACTCTGACATAAGTATTGTTGATTTGCCCAGTTTAGAATATTACCAATTAAAAGTTTTCGTTGATTTGCCTGATTATTCTCAAAGAGCACAAATTTTTAATGAACAAAAGGTGTCTGACTTTATTTCTTTGCCTATTGATATGGATAATGAATTAATGAGAAAAAGAGCAGGAGAAAGAATTGTAGACAGGGTGGCAATAAGATGGTGTGAGAGACCCTCCTTGTTAAAATAGTAATAATTTAAATTTAAAATTTTTGAAGTCTGAGTTGTAACGACCCAGAATTTTTTTATTGTTTTTTTGTGTTAAAATAAAAAAAGTACGTTTTTATTCTATAACGTACTGTATTAATAATTACTTTAAAAGATCTATTAAGGGGTGAGGAACGTGGCTAGAAAAGAAAAAAATGTTTTATATTAATATTTTAATGAAGGTTCGGTGAAAAACGAAAAAATATAATTTTCTCTTTTTCTAGCCACGTAATTGCTAGAGTTTTTCCAACAATCAATCTAATTATATTTAATTAATTGTTTTTTGTCAAATGATTATTAAAAACAAAAGAGAAATTGCTACAACCGATTTAAGAGAAAAAACTCTAGAAATTATTGAAAGTGCCGTAGAATCAATTTTACCTAAAAATCTTATTGGGGAAAGGCTAAAGTATGATTCACAGAATAAGGTTTTGTTTTTTGATAATAAGAAGTACGATATTTCTAGGGGGAAGAGTTTTCGTAATTGGTGGAGGAAAAGCAGCTGGACTGATGGCAGAAACATTGGAAGAAATTATAGGAGGTGTTATTCAAGATGGAATAGTCAACTGTAAAAAAGGAAATTTTAAAACCAAGAGAATAAAAATAGTTGAGGCAGGCCATCCGATTCCAAACAAAGAAGGTTTGGAAGGAGTAGCGAAGATGCTTAATTTTTACAATAAGTATTCTATATCTCGAGAAGATCTAGTGCTCTGTTTGATTTCTGGAGGGGGTTCTTCTTTGATGCCGCAACCCGCTGAAGGGTTATCACTTTTCGATGTTCAAAAAACCAACAAACTTTTGATAAATTGCGGAGCAGAAATTAATGAAATTAATATAGTTAGAAAGCATTTATCTAAAATCAAAGGAGGTCGGCTGGCTAGATTCTTTTATCCGGCAAGAGTTATTTCTTTAATTCTTTCCGATATTGTTAATGGTGAATTAAGTTCCGTTGCTTCCGGTCCAACAATAAAAGATAGTTCTACTTTTTTTGATGCTTTATTTGTTTTAAAAAAGTATAATTTGGATAAGAAAGTTCCTTCAAGTATTATAAATTTTTTAGAAAAAGGGGACAGGGGAGAAATAGAAGAAACTCCGAAAAGCTTAAAAAAAGTAAATAATTATATTATTGGAGATAATAAGATAGCTCTTAGGGCAGCAAAAAGGAGGGCTAGAAAGCTTGGTTTTAATCCCTGTATTATTAATGTTAAGCAAAAGGGGGATCCTTCAATAACCGCTAAGTTAAGAGCTGAAGAAATCAAACAGGGGAAATATAGAAAATATGATTTTCTTATAATTGGAGGAGAAACCAGTCCAGTTTTACCTAAAAAGCATGGTATTGGAGGTAGAAATCAGCATTATGTGGCCACTTCAATAATAGAACTAAAAGATTATAAGAAAGAGTGGTTAGTTGCTAGCATGTCAACAGATGGAGCTGACTTTTCAATTAAGACTGCCGGTGCAATTGCCGATAATAATTCTGCCAAGAAAATAAAAGAACTAAATATAGATGTTAACTCTTATTTGATTAATTATGATAGCAATAATTTATTTAAAAGGATAGGCAATTGTCTTATAAAAACAGGTAATACAGGAACTAACGTAGGAGATATTATCCTTTACGTTATTTAAAATATTTATTTCTTGACTTTTTTTCTAGATAATATATCATTCTCTTTTGTTTGCACCTTTTAAAACAGGCGGTGAGAAAGAAAGATGAATATACCAAAGAAAGATTTGGAAAGAATAAAAAACTGGTTAGTAGGAGAAAAAATAGACGAAAGAAGCCTTTCCTGGTTAAAGCAAAAAAGAGTAGGGTTGTTTGAAGGAGGAAAAATTCCAAAAGATGCGGAAGAAGCAAAAAAGATGTTGCTTAACCCTAATGATTATGGATTGTCTCTTGTTAATTCAAGTAAGGAAAACATTTCTTTTACAATCCAAGACATCTTGAGTGCGATAGCAGAAAATAATAGGTTTGGGTATACTCCCCGCGGTAACCTATCTAAAAAATTATTGCTTGAATTAGCAAGCATAATGAATATTAAAAATCCTGAGAGACTTAAAAGAATTAATCTCTTGAACGAGATATTAGATAGATTACCAAAAAAATATTGATCGCATCGCGATCAAAACAAATATATGCCACTGACCATGATTAGTCAGTGGTTTTATTTTTATTTATTTAGGGAGGTTTTAATATTAAAAAATCAGAACAAACTTTTTGGGTCTAGTAATAATGATTATTATTAGAATCATTATTTTTTGCAAACCATTCTTAATTTTTTTTATTATCTTTAACGCATTATTTGTGATAGAATAATATTAATTAAACTAAAGGTCCTTCTTAAATTTCAAATATTTATTTTTAATAATATGAAAAAAATATTATTTATCCTTGTTCTAGTTTTTTCTTTATTTTTTGTCGTTTACGGCTTAGACCAGATCGATGTATCTCTTTATGAAAGTTGGGGAATTTTACTAGCATGGCTCGCTTTTATGAAAGTATTAGAAAAGACCCTGTCTGCGAAGAAAGACAATGAAGAAGAAGACGATGATTATGAAGAGGACGAAGAAGAAGACGATGATGAAGAAGAAGGCGATGATTATGAAGAAGAAGCAAGAGAAAGATTCTAAAATGATTAATGAAAAACAAATAAAACTTTCTCCCAGTTCTCTAGATTTATTCTTGGAATGTCCTCATTGTTTTTGGCTGGAAAAAAAACAAGGGATAAGAAGGCCACCCCCTTATCCCTATGCTCTTAATATGGCGGTGGATTATCTTCTAAAAAGAGAGTTTGATGGATATCGGGCCACGGGAGAACCTCATCCTTTGTTAATAGAAAATAATGTAAGGGCTGATCTTTTTCCTGATCAAAGGCTAATAGATGAATGGAGAGATAATTCTAGAGGTTTAAAATATTATGATTCTAATTTAGATGCTATTATTTTTGGAGCCATAGATGATGTTCTTAAATTCTCTGACGATAAGCTTGCTCCTCTTGATTACAAATCAACGGGAGGAAGAATAGCCAGAGTTTATGACAGATTTCAGTTACAAATGGATGTCTATAATTATCTTTTAGAAAAGAATGGATATTCAACTCCGAAAAAAGGTTACCTTGCTTTTTACGTTGTTGATAAAGAAAAAGGTTTTGACGATAAACTTCCTTTCAAGAAAGAATTGCATGAAATTGAAACAGACCCCTCATATGTTCCTGATTTATTTAAAGATGCAGTTGCTTTGCTAAAAAGAAATGAGCCGCCACCTCATAGTCAAGATTGTGAGTTCGGAAAATGGTTTCACAGGATTAAGAAATTTCATTAATTTTTTAAAGTAATTACATGAAATTTAAGATTGAAAGACCCAATAAAAACATTTTGTTTTTAATCAGAGCAATAGGTTATATCTTTTTAGAAAAAAATAATGAAGAATTAAACTGTGTTCGGTCCTTAAGTAATCAACATTATCCTCGTTTCCATCTTTTTATAAAAGAAGATAAAATTAGAGGCCTTTTTTCTTTTAACCTACATCTAGATCAAAAGAAAGTTTCTTATAGCGGCTCTCCTGCTCATAGCGGAGAAAACAAAGGCGAGATAGTGGAAAATGAAAAAGAAAGAATACTTAAAATAATTAATAGTTTTACTTGATGATGAAAATTGGTTATCCGTGCTTAAATTTATCTCTTCCCTGCAGCAGTTCAAGAACATTTAGATTGAGATCTTATTCAGAAGAAAGATTAAAAAAGACAATCGAAGAAAACATCGATTGTCTTTTTATGATTCTGAATTTTAACCTTGAACATGACATATTATTTTTTAGAATTACTTCTGACCTAATTCCCTTTGCTTCCCATCCTGTTTGCAAATTTAATTGGCAGAATTATTTTAAAAGTGAATTTTTAAAATTAGGGAGAATTATTAAATCTAATAACATGAGAATCTCAATGCATCCCGATCAGTTTACTTTGATTAATTCGGTTAATAGAGATATTTTTAAAAGAAGTAAAAACGAACTACTTTACCATGCTCAAGTTTTAAATCTTTTAGACCTTAACCAAAGTCATAAAATTCAAATTCATGTTGGGGGAGCCTACGGCGAAAAAAATAAAAGCATCAAAAGGTTTATAAGTCGATATAAAGAATTACCAATAAAGATAAAGGAAAGATTGGTAATAGAAAACGATGAAAGAATTTATAGTTTGAAAGATTGTTTATTAATTAGCAAACAATTAAAGATGCCAGTTTTATTAGACATTTTTCACCATTCTTTGAATAATAATAAAGAGAATATTAAAAGTTGCTTTAGTGCTGTAAAAAGTACATGGCTTAAAAAAGATGGTGTTCCGATGGTTGATTATAGTAGTCAGGAGAAAGGGAGAAGGCTGGGTGTTCACGCAAAAAAGCTTGATATTAATCTTTTCAAGAATTTTATAAAAGAAACTAAAGAGTTTAAATTTGACTTAATGCTTGAAATAAAAGAAAAAGAAAAAAGCGTTCTAAAAGCATTAAAATTATTGTCTTCATTCAGATGATAAGAAGAGTATTTTATAAATAATTAAAAAAAAGAGCTCAAACTTTATACGGTTGAGCTTTTTATAATTTTTAATATTTAGAATTTTGAAAAGATCAATTGAGGAGAAAGGGAAGAGAGATAAAATAGGCTTGATGGGAGGGGATGGATGCACTTTTTTAAAAGTGGAAACCTATTTCCTCTCAAATTCTCCTTACTCAATGTTCTTTGAGTAAGTTGCATTTTATTTTATTATTAATTATCTGTCAAGTTTATGTAAGTTTTTAAAAAAAGTTTATTTACGGTAAAATGAAAATGTATGAAAAAGAGAAATAGAATATTAATACTTGTAATAATAATTATTTTCGAAATAGGTTTTATTTATTGGAGTGGTATCTTTAATGTTTATTTTGATTTGGCCAAGAAATCTTTTGAAATTAGAGATAGTATAAGCGATATTTCAATAGATAAAATAAATAAGAAGATATTCTCACCGGAGCCCATCCGTGTTTCAGAAAAAGAAGTAGAACAAGTTTCAATAACAAGGAAAGGCATTATCGAATGGACTAATTTTCACAGAGAAAAGTATAAATTAGATCCCTTGATAGAAAGCGAAGATTTAAACAATATTGCTGATATTAAAATTAGGAATATGTTTGAAGATCAATATTTTGCTCATGTTTCTCCTGATAATGTTGATATAGGCGGCTTAGCAGAAGAAGGTAATTATGATTTTATAATTATCGGAGAGAATTTAGCTCTAGGCGGTTTTTCAGATGATAAAGACTTAGTTCAGGGATGGATGGATAGTCCGGGACACAGAGAAAATATTTTAAATAGTCGCTATAAGGAAATTGGGGTAGCAGCCGGTGAAGGAATTTTTGAAGGGAATAATGCATGGATAGGAGTTCAAGTTTTTGCTACGCCTTTATCGATTTGTTTTCAGCCCGATATTGAGCTAAAAATAAAAATAGAGGATTATCAAAAAGAAAAAGATAAATTAGAAAAACAAATTAATTCATTGTTTTTCGAAATAGAATCGATGTATCCTAAAAGAGGGAAGGAGTATCAACGAAAAGTTGAACAATATAATAATCTAATTAATGATTATAATATTTTGCTTGAAGAGATAAGGCTTCTAATAGATGAATACAATGAACAGGTTTTTCTATTTAATGAATGTTTAAATGATATAAAATTATGAATTTTAAAAAAATAATTTACATTGTTCTTGCTATGATTTTAGGACTAATCTTATCTTTTATTGCTCACGCACTCATTGAGATTTTTTATATTAACAACCTTTTGGAAAAAGGGTTTTTACCAGAATCAAGCTTATTTAACCACCAATGTTATTTGCCTTTGTTTTTACAAGTTTTTTTATTATTAGCTGGACTTTTGGGCGGTTATTGTCTTGGCCGTTTTGGATGGCGCATTGTTTACGTTGAACGTAAAAGAGATTAATATATTGTGCGACATTTATTTACGATAACAGCAATCGCTAGGGGACATTTCTAGCAATTTTATTTTAAATTCTTACCACTATGATATTTTCTATGAATATCTCTTAAACGCTTATTCGTTACGTGGGTGTATATCTGAGTGGTTACAATGTTTTTATGGCCAAGAAATTCTTGAATGGCTCTTAAATCAACTCCCTGGCTTAACAAATCAGTTGCGTAAGAATGACGAAGAGTATGAGGGGTTGTAAAAATAGGAACCCCTGCTATTTTTGAATATTTTTTAACTATTCTTTCAATTGATCGAGGAGTAAGTCTTCTATCAGCATCTTTTCTTTTCCTGTAGTTTACAAAGAGGGCTTTTGAGCTGTCAGTTCTTTTTTCTAAATATTTTTTAAGCCAGGCGAGCGCCCTTTCTGAAAAGTAGACCGTTCTGGGAGTTTCTCCCTTTCCGACTATTCCTAATTCTACATCCTTTTTATTTTTAATATTATTGAATTGTTCCTTATTTAAAGAAACCAATTCGGCAATTCTAAGCCCGGTAGAGAATAATGTTTCTAGAATAGCTCTATCTCTTAGTCCAATTTTTGTATTTATGTCAGGAGTTTCCAAGAGTTTCTTTATTTGGTCTAAATTAAGAAATTTTATGGTTTTTTCCTTTCTAGCGTCCTTTGGAAGGCTTATTTTATCAGATGGGATACATTGTATATCTTTGACAGAAAAATAGCTCAGAAGGGCTCTCAGAGCGATTAAATAGTAGTTCTGGGTTATTTTCTTGAGGGTTTTACCTTTATTGCTTCTATAGCGGGATAAAAATAACCTATAATTCCAAATATCGTCAGCTGTAAGCTCGTAAGGTTTTAAGTCTTCTCTGTTTATCTTTTTTAGCCACTCTTCAAATTTTCTTAGATACCTACTATAATTCTTTTGGGTTTTTTCTGATAAACCTTTTTCAACCTCACAATAATCTAAAAAATCTGGTATTTGTTTTATAATTGACTCTTTAGATTTTTTCATAGGAAATCTTTAATATTTATCATGGGACATTTATAGATCGCAAAGAGAAAGGCAAAAACCATAATAATGGTAATTAATACAAGGATAGTAATTATTATTTTAATGAACAATTTCTTTTTTTGGTTCATTTTTTAAATTTAGCGTGCCTACCATCGCAGGTTATTGTTATTTTTTTATTACATTCTTTACAAAAACATTCATATTCTAGGCTTTCTGTTTCTGAGCTTTCTGTCTTATAGTTACATTTTTCAAGTGATCCAGAGCATTCAGGGCATGTAATATTTTTAATAATCCATCTCTTAATTGGCCATGTTTCTATTTTTTTAAACTTCTTTAATATTTTCAATTTTGGATTATGGTACCACGATAATCCCACACCAAAGATAAAAAAGAATATCAAAGGGTATTTTATTGATCCCAAAAAATTGCTTACAATGTTATCTGGTCCAAGGGGACCATATATCTTAACGTAAACATAAATAGGAATAAAAAATATGGTAAAAATAATTATAAACAAAGAAGTAATGTTTAAAATTGGAGGAAATATAAAGAATATCCAAGGAAGAACATGAATATTTTTATCTTTTTCTACTTTTTTCTTTATTAAAAAATTTTCAAATTCTTTCTTTTGTTTTTCATCTTTTGTTATTTTCATTACTATATAAGACATGAATAAGACAAAGCCATACATAAATATCATCATTGATATGAATATAATTGATATTTTTATGATCGTAATTATAAAATCCATGGTATTGATTATTAGTATTGATTATTATATTTTTTATAAGTGCTTAAGGGCGTAAGCGTTACTATAATTATAAAATCAATGAAAATTATTTATAAGTATTATTTATAATCAATATCTTTAAAATAAAGGGTATCAAAAATAAAGGATATCAGAGGAGGGTTTGCTTTAAATGTTGCCATTTCCTTGTTTGTCCTATATTAAATGTCGCTTTACCTACATTGTACGACCATTAATATATGTGAGTCAAGTGGAAAACTATTGCTTCCCTGTTGTTTGTTCGTACTAGTATTAATAAATAAAAAAAGAGTTAATT
The DNA here is from genome assembly GCA_964445905.1 of uncultured Candidatus Saccharibacteria bacterium. Taxonomy (GTDB): domain Bacteria; phylum Patescibacteriota; class Minisyncoccia; order Minisyncoccales; family JAGGXC01; genus CAYUNN01. Next base: position 33,584 of record CAYUNN010000006.1, read on the forward strand.
AGTTAATTAACTCTATAATATTTATCTCTTAGTTTTTTGTATTTCGGATTGTTTCTGATTTTCTCGATCTCTTCTTTCTTTATGAAAAGGAAAGTTTCATTCAGTTTTACGTATATAATGTAGTCATCGCTTACAGTGTAAAAATATGCTTTTTCAATGCCAACCCCTCTGTGCTCTTTTTCGTTGGTTAAAACAATCCCTGCGTTTACTTTTACTTTTCTAATTATTCCCGATCTCTTCTCTGCTTCAACTTTAGAGATAAATTCTATTGGCTTCCCATGTGCCGTTCTTATCTTTTTTATCTTCTCAACTCCTATTATTTTGTCAATATCTATATTATATCAATTAATTTATATTTTGTCAATAGTATCTTGATATGATTTATAGTCTTTATCAGAAAATAAAACAAAAACCACTTCTTTTATAGAAGTGTCTCTTTCTAAGAATTCCTTAACAGTTCTTATAGCAATTGGAGCTGCTTTCTCAATTGGAAAATGATAAGCACC
>CAYUNN010000007.1:0-63061 GCA_964445905.1 uncultured Candidatus Saccharibacteria bacterium
AATTTTTGCCCGCCAGCCTTCCGCGCCAAAGGCGCGACTAGAATTCCGCATTCGGATTTTCCTTAAAGTAAGTTCGGATTTTGGCCAAGAGAGACAGCATAACAGTACGATTCGCATTTTGGCATTGTGATATCGCCTCGTCGCTTCGCGACACGTCCCGCTTTGCGGGATACAGGCAAATTTCCGAATTAAAATTTTTAACAAAGATAAAAATTTTTAAAATATATGAAATACTTTATCTATGCAAGAAAATCAACCGATGAACCAGAAAGGCAAATCCTTTCCATTGAAGCTCAAATTGAAGAATTGAGAGAATTCGCAAATAAGGAAGGGTTGGAAGTAGTAAAGACATACATAGAATCACGAACTGCCAAAGAGCCAGGCAGACCAATCTTCAATGAAATGCTTTCTGAAATAGAGAAAGACAAGGCTTCGGGAATTTTAGCCTGGCATCCTGACAGATTGGCAAGAAATAGTATAGATGGAGGAAAAATAATATATCTCATTGATACAAATAAAATACAAAGCCTAAAATTCCCAACTTTCTGGTTCGAGGACACTCCTCAAGGAAAATTCATGCTGAACATTGCTTTTGGGCAAAGTAAATATTATATAGATAATCTTTCAGAGAATGTAAAAAGAGGCTTAAGGCAGAAAGCTAGAAAAGGAGAAGCTTCCGGGGTAGCTCCTACAGGATACCTAAATAACAGGCTAACCAAGAAAATGGCAAAAGATCCTGAAAGGTTTAAATTGGTAAAAAAACTTTTCAAGCTTTATGCAACTGGCAAGTATTCTCTGAAAGAGATAAGGGAAATAATAACAGAGGAAGGATTGAGAAGCAGAAATAACAAGGTATTGTCTAAAAGCAATATACGGATGATTTTACAGAATCCATTCTACTACGGAGCCTTTCTTTCCAATGGAGAGCTTTTTCAGGGAACACATCCGCCAGCCATATCAAAGAAACTTTTTGACAAAGCGCAAAATATCCTCAAAGAAAAATCCAGGCCGAAGAAAAGAAGCGAGAAGGTATATGCTTTTCGGGGGATACTAAAGTGCGGGGAATGTGGTTGCGCAATTACTTCTGAAATTCAAAAAGGCCACACTTACTACAGGTGCACAAAAAAGCGCATCTCCTGCTTTCAAAAATACATTCGCGAAGAAGACCTGGATGAACAAATAAAAACTGTTCTTCGAAAAGTTTCTTTGCCAGACATTTGGAAAGAAGAAATGATAAGAAAGCTTGAAAAAGAAAAACAAGAAGATGAAAGAACCGGCTTTGCTTTTTCTCAAAATCTAAAAGCTCAAATTAAGAAATGCAATGCCAAGCTGGACAAGCTATTGGATAACCAGCTTGAAGAGATAATTACCAAAAAGGAATACATTGAGAAAAAGAAAGAATTGTTAAATAAAAAGATTGAGCTTTCCCAAAGGCTCAAAGATTTTGAGAAAAAAGGCTCTTCATGGCTCGAACCTGCAAAAAGGTTTATTTTGGAGACAAATCAGGTTCAAAATGCAATAAACAGCAATAATCCCAAAGAAAGAGCCAGATATCTTCAAAAAGCCGGCTCGAACCTTGTTTTGTTGGATTCCAAAATCAAATATTTCCCACGGGGCCCGTGGGAAATACTCGGAAATTTGCCTGTTTTGGAAGCCGAGTCGCGAAGCGACGAGACGATATCACAATGCCAAAATGCGAATCGTACTGTTATGCTGCGGGGCTAGGATTCGAACCTAGATAGACAGTTCCAAAAACTGTTGTCCTACCATTAGACGACCCCGCAATATTTTGACTAATATTAGCAGTTTTTTCTAATTTTTTCAACCCGCACAACCCAAAAAGAAGAAAATTATAATCATTAAAAAACCTATTCCAAAAAAAGAGCTTCGAATAGCTCTTTTTAATTAACATTAAGTGATTTTCTGTTAAAACTCAATTGTCCATATTTTCTACAGCTTGCACCAAAGCAAGCTCCAGGGGCAACTGAGCAATGGAAGAATATCTCATTTTAGTTTCTGCTTCTAAAAACAAATCTAGCATATCACGTATCTTTTTCTCCGAAAAAGATTCAATCTGTTTTTTAAGCCTTTCTTTTTCTTCATCAGTCAGGCTTGAAACAAAAGGGTCTTCAAAATCAAGGCTGATTTTCAAAAGCAACGCCTGCCTCAAGTAATTTATAAGGGCAGATAAAAATTCTTGAGGATCATAACCCTCATTGAAAGTTTCATTTAAAAAATCAAGCGCTCCTTTGCTGTCTTTATTAATTATAAAATCAACAAACTTACCAACTATTTCTACTTCAACCGCTCCAAGAAGCTCTCGGATATTTTCTGTTTTAATTTCCTTGCCTTCGCCTGAAAAAGTTAAAACCTGGTCTAAAAACCCTTCGGCATCTCTTACCGATCCCTCAGAATTAAGAGCAATTAAATTAAGAGCCTTGTCTTCAATTTTTATCTTTTCTTTTTTAACAATGAACTTCAATTTCTCAATAATTTCGGATATTCTTAATTTTCTAAAATCAAATCGCTGACATCGTGAAACAATGGTTCCTATCATTTTATGAGCTTCGGTAGTAGCTAAAATAAAAATAGCATGACCGGGAGGCTCCTCTAAAGTTTTAAGTAATGCATTTGCTGCGTCCTTAGACAGTTGATGGCATTCGTCTATTATAAAAACCTTGTATTTCAGCTTACTGGGAGCAAAACGAATTCCATTCTTTAAATCTCTTATCTCATCAATCCCTCGATGAGAAGCAGCGTCAATCTCTATTAAATCAATGGCTCTCCCCTTCTCAATTTCCAAACAAGAGGGACATTTATTGCAAGACTCAAATTCTCCCTCCTTCCTGTTCTCGCAATTAACCGCTTTGGCTAATAAGCGGGCAATAGTAGTTTTTCCGGTTCCTCTGGGACCAGAAAATAAATAAGCATGGGAAACCATTCCTTCAGAAAGAGCATTTGTTAAAGTTTTAACAACATGACTCTGCCCTACTACCTCAGAAAAATCAGTGGGACGATATTTTCTATATAAAACTAGGTTTTGCTTTTCCATGTTTAAATATTCTAGCACAGCCCTATATAACTTCAAATAGTTAACCAGTTAAATAACAATTGTTATTTAATAAAATAAATAGAACCCATCAAAAAGGGTTCTATTTAAAAAAAAAGGAGAATTACTATTTTTTAAATACAAAGAATTTAAACCCAGCGAAATTCCAAACAAAAGCAACAAAAGCAGCTATAACAATTGAAATGTTATCCCAGATTCTTTCAGTCAGCTCGAACTGGGGTCCAATATACTTTGCAACAAACGTAGCAGCTGCCACGTTAATTACAAGACCAACCAGAGTAACTAAATAAAGCTTGCCGAACTCCTTTGTCTTTGATTCAGAATCTCTTTTATTAAAAGTCCAGTATTTGTTCCAAAAATAAGAATTTACAGCTCCTGCGCTGAAAGAAATAGCCTTAATTGCAGCAAACATTGAAGCTCCAACGGTTATAGATAGAAAAACAACGCTACTGCTAGCCTCAAAGACTGCAGGGAAAACAGCGGGCAGCATAACAAAATACAATAAGTTAAAAAGTCCGAGATCAACTAATGTATTCAAAACTCCAGCCAGGAAACACTTTGCTATCTGAAAAAGAACTGGTATTTTACGAGCCATAATATGGGCAATAAAAATCATAGCTAAAGAGCCAGCAGGAAGAAGAAAGAATAAAATAAAAGGATATCTCCCAATAATAGGTATTTCCCATTCAATAAAATTTAGAATAAAGGTTCCTATTAAGGCGGAAGCTAAACCAATAATTATAGAAGCTAAAATATCATTTTTCTTCATATTTTTTAAAATAATTTATTATTAATATTATTTATTGTATCACAATAAGAATATAAAAATAAGGTGTGAAAAACTAAAAGATTGTGATAAAATAAAAATGATGATAAAAGTTCACAATACTCAATCAGGGAAAAAAGAAGAATTAAAACCTTTCAAAGAAAAAAAGGTAAATCTTTTTGTTTGCGGACCAACGGTTTACGATTTTTCCCATATTGGACATGCTAGAACATATATTATTTTTGACGTAATTGTAAATTACCTTAAAAATCAAGGATACAAAGTATTCTATCTTCAAAATATAACAGATATTGACGATAAAATTATAAAGAGAGCAAAAGAAAACAATAAAGATTGGAAGGAAATTGCCGAAAAGTTTGAAAAAGAACATAAAAATGACATGGAAGCTCTTAATATAAAAAGCGTAAGCAAATACGCCAGAGCAACTGACCATATCAAAGAAATAGAAAGCCAAGTCAAAAGATTGATAGAAAAAGGATTCGCCTATCAATTAGAAGACGGGATTTATTATGATATCAGCAAATTCAAAGATTACGGAAAATTATCAAAAAGAAAAGCAGAAAAAGCAGAAGACGCAGTTTCAAGAATTGATAAAAATAAAAACAAAAGAAACAAAGGGGATTTTTGCCTCTGGAAATTTTCAAAACCGAACGAACCTAGCTGGCCAAGCAGTCTTGGTCAAGGAAGGCCTGGCTGGCACATAGAAGATACCGCTATTACCGAAAAAAAATTCGGCCCCCAGTATGATATTCACGGAGGGGCAAGAGACTTAATCTTTCCTCATCATGAAGCAGAGATAAGCCAAATGGAAGCAATATCAAATAAGAAACCGATGGTAAAATATTGGATGCACACCGGATTCCTAAGAGTAGAAGGACAAAAAATGTCCAAGTCTTTAGGAAACTTTATAACCGTAAAAGAATTTCTAAAAAATCATTCTTCTAGCCTTCTCAGATTTCTTATTATTAAAAGCCATTATCGTTCTCCCGTAAATTATAGTGAAGCAAAATTAAATAAGATAAGAAAAGAAATAGAAAGAATAGAAGAATTTGTTAGTAAAATCAAAGAAATTAAAAATAAAAACAAAGAGAATAAAGAAGTTGAAATCATTTTAGAAGAAACAAGAAAAGAGTTCCAGGAATCAATGAATGACGACTTTAACACTCCAAAGGCTATTGCTTCTATTTTTAATTTAATTAGCAAGGGAAATAAATTAATTAATCAAAATAAAATAAGCTCTTCTGAAGCAAAGGAAATTATAAAACTACTAAAAGAAATTGATAGCATTTTAAAAATAAACTTAACAATATCTCATTATAAAGAAAATATAACAGATAAGATAAAATTAGAAGATAAAGCATTGGCAAAAGTTAAAAAATTAACTCAAAAAAGAGAAAACCAAAGAAAAAACAAAGAATGGCAAAAAGCCGATAAGACAAGAAAAGAAATAGAAGAATTAGGATATAGAATAAAAGATACTAAAGAAGGACCTAAAATTAAAAAAATAATCAAATAACAATTTCTTGTAAATTGTAATAATTTCTGCTAAATTCAAGATACAAAGATGGCTAAAAATCAAAATAACAATTTCGAAGTAAACAAAATCCCTCCTCAAGATAAAGAAGCCGAAAGATCATTAATTGGCTCTTTAATGCTTGATAAAAAAGCAATTTCAAAGGTTGTTGATTTTTTAACTCCAGAAGATTTTTACAGAGACACTAACAAGAAAATATATGAGGCAATGGTAGATTTATTTGAAAAACAGGAGCCAATCGACCTTTTATCTATTACTACCCGCTTAAAGGAAAAAAAGGAATTGAAAAATGTAGGAGGATCATCCTATTTATCAGAATGCGTAAATTCTGTCCCTACCGCTTCTCATGTTTTAAACTACGCAAAAATAATTCAAAAGAAAAGAATTCTAAGAGACTTGATCGGTGCTTCTTATGATATAGGAGAGCTTGGCTACAATGAAAAAGAAGATATCGATGTAACACTAGATAAAGCAGAAAAAAGGATATTCAGCGTAGCCCAGCAAAGCCTAACCCAATCTTTCGCCGCAGTAAAAGACAACTTAGAAGAAGCTTTTAGAAGAATAGACATGCTTTCAAAAAATAAGAATGCGATCAGAGGAGCTTCTACCGGATTTGTTGATTTAGATAAAATAACAGCAGGGTTTCAAAAATCAAACTTTATAATCTTAGCCGGAAGACCAAGTTTGGGTAAGAGTTCTCTTGCTCTTGATTTTGCAAGAAATATTGCCACTCATGAAAATACCCCCGTAGGAATCTTCAGCTTAGAAATGTCAACCGATCAAATAGTAGATAGGCTTATTGCTAGCGAGTCTAATGTTGACCTTTGGAAAATAAGAACGGGCTATCTTTCTGATTCTGGAGAAAACAATGATTTTGTAAAAATACAAAGATCTTTAGACACCTTAAGCCAGGCTCCTATATATATTGATGACGCTGCTAATATTAACATACTCCAGATGAGAGCAATGGCCAGGAGGCTCCAAGCGGAAAAAGGCCTCGGCTTAATAATTATTGATTATATTCAACTTATTGAACCAAAAAGCTCTTTTGATTCAATCGTCCGTCAGGTAACTGAAGTTTCAAGATCATTAAAAGGATTAGCTAAGGAATTAAACGTTCCCGTTCTAGCTTTATCTCAATTGTCTCGAGCAGTTGAACAAAGAACGCCTCAAGTACCAAGATTGTCTGACCTTAGAGAATCAGGCGCTCTTGAGCAGGACGCAGACGTAGTAATGTTTATTCATAGAGAAGATCGTTATAGGCCTGAAACTTCAAGAAAAAATATTGCCGATATTATAGTAGCAAAACATCGTAACGGACCCATAGGCAAGGTAGAACTATTCTTTAACGAAAGACTTGCTTCTTTTAGAAACCTAGAAAAGTAACAATAAAATTCAGTGTATCCAAAGTCAATCCAAAAACTCATTAAACAATTTTCTAAATTTCCTACTGTCGGCCCCAAAACAGCAGCTCGTTTTGCTTTTTATCTCCTAAATTCTCCCAAAGAAGAAAATAAAGAATTAATCGAAACGATATCAAGCCTTTCTGAACAAGTAAAAAAATGCTCTTTTTGTTTTAAGCCCTTTGAAGACAAGGGAAGTTTATGCGAAATATGTTCTAATACTGGCAGAGATAGATCAAAAATATGTATAGTAGAAAAAGAAATTGATCTTAATGTTATCGAAAAAACAAAAAGATACAAAGGATTATACTTTATTCTAGGAGGGACTATTTCTCTTAAAAAAGACTCTGAAAAAGATATAAGAACAAAAGAATTAATTGAAAGAATAAAAGATCCTGCTTCTTTTTATTTATTCAATGCTTCTTTCGAAGAAATAATTATTGCCACTAATCCAACTAGCGAGGGAGAAGCAACAACAGATTTTTTAAAAACAAAACTTTCTCCTTCTAATAAAAAAATAACCACTTTGGGCCGTGGATTGCCAACGGGCGGAGAGCTTGAATACGCAGACGAAGAAACATTAGAAGAAGCTTTAAATGGAAGAAAATAATTAACTCCCCTTTTAAAACAAAAAAAGAGCTACTTGTCAAAATAAATAACTTCTTATTTTAACAAGTAGCCCTAATAGAAAGGTTTTTATAGATCTAATGAAAATCTCATTAGCTCTTCTTTTCCCTCAGGGTTCAATTCGAATTGTTGCCCCGAAGCTTGGACCATCACCATCTGTCTTCCACCTCCAGACATATTATAACATACAGCTATAATCTGTCAAGGGTTAAGCTTCTATTTTCTCTATTTCTACTTCAGTAAAAGACTGACGATGTCCTTTTTTTGATTTCTGTCTTGTTTTGGGCTTATAGTGGAAAATAATTACCTTATCCCCTTTTCCGTGACTTATAATTTTACCAGTAACCCTAGCTCCTTTTACCAATGGATTGCCGATTTGTTTTTTGCCATCATTTTCTACTAATAAAACCTCGCTAAAGGTGACTTTTTCACCTTCTTTTTTTTCTATTTTCTCAATTTTTATTTTGTCTCCCGGTTTGACAAGATATTGTTTTCCACCGGTTTTAATTACTGCTAACATTTTCTTGTTTTGGTTTACTTATTTTTTTAATTTCATTTATTTTTGATAACCTTTCAGTCTTTTTCCCGAGCAAAGACAAACGTTTTTCTGATTTCTCATAAGCAGAGGAAGCATCCTTTAAATGTCTTCCAAGCTTTCTAAAGTTGTCCTGTAATTTATAAGAATCTTGGTGAACCCTATTTATCTTTTCAATAATTTCCTGTGTTTTTTGAGAGATTTGTATGTTTCTAAACCAGTGCTCAATTGTGCGAAGAGATGAGTAAAAAGTATTCGGGGAAGAAAAAGTAATCTTTTTTGATTGAGCATAATTTAATAAGTCCATTTCCTTAGCTATTATCTCGTAATAAATAGCTTCTGCTGGGATATACATCAAGGCATAATCTAGCGTTCCCTCTACAGGTAATATATATTTTGAAGCAATGCTATCTACATTAAACTTTACATCTGCTATAAATTTTTTGCGATAGAACTTTTCTTCTTCTTCATTTTTTGCTCCTTTCATTTTCTCAAAGTTTATAGAAGAAAATTTAGCATCGATTGGAAGAAGTTTATCGTTAGGAAGCTTGATCACTGCATCAACCTGTTCTCCGGAAGAAAAAAGATACTGAATTTTGTACAATTCTTTTGGAAAATACTGACCCAAAATATGTCCCAAGCTTGCTTCTCCCCATTGCCCTCTAAGTTTTGGGGATCGAAAAATTTCCTGAAAAGTTGAAATGTTCTTCATTGTTTCTTGCACGTGTTTCAATTCTTCTTTTAATTGAACTGTTTCTCTGGTAAATGAGGATATCTGTTCATGCATTGTTCTAGAAGTTCCGTCCACACTTCCTCTTATCTCTTTTAATTGATCAGTCATAAGATCTGTGATTCGCCTTTCTAGATCTTTTATTGAACTATCTTGCTCTTTGTCTGTTTTTGATTTTTTAAGAAATAAAAAAAGAACAATAATAATTAACGTCAAAAAAAATATGAGAAATGCTAATAACAATTCGCTCATTAAAACATGATAACACCCTAGATTTCATTCGTCAATATATTAAAATCGAAGAAAGAATAATTCTATTATAACAAAGAGGAAATAAAGACTTAAAAGAATTACCGCTTCTTTTAAGCTTATTTTCTTCCCGCTTCTTATGAAAAACAAGAATAAAAAACTAGTAAAAGCTAAAAACAAGATAAGATAAGATAAGTTCGGAAATGCAGTTATTCTAATCGGAGAAATAATAGCAATAAGGCCTAATCCAAGAGTTGGTAAAAGAATAACATCTCCGATAACAGCTCCTAAAACTAACCAATTATTTTTCTTTTTAGCTGCAGTAATAACAAATAAAAGTTCTGGCAAAGATGTTCCTAGCGCAACAAAGATAATTCCAAAAGTAGCAATTTCCAAGTTTAAATAATTAGCAAAAAAACTAGATGATTCAACGATAAGGCTACCAGCAACCACTAAAAAAATAATGCCAAGTAGTACTTTTCCTATGCTTTTCCAAAAATGAGAAAAAGATATTTTAATCTTTTCCTCTTCCTCGTAAACATGCCCAAAAAGTTTTCTCTTTGAAAAAAGCCAACCGCTATATAGAAAAAAGAAAGAAAGTAAAACGAATCCGTCTCCCCTACTCAATTCTCCGTCCATTATTAAAAGAAGAGGTAAAAGAGCAGCAATAACAAGAAGGAAAGAAGATTGCTGAACAACCCTACTATTTGCATAAACGCCCTTGCTTATAACAGCTGCTGTACCAACAATCAGAGTCATTGTTATTAATCCATTGCCAATAACATCTCCGAAAAAAAGATTTGGGATGCCCCTTATCGTAGAAAAAATTCCAATTGACAAATTAGGGATAGATGCTCCTATTACTAATACAAAATAAACAAGAACAAATTCCCTACATTTAAAAATTCTGGCAAAGAAAGTTATGCTGTCTACAACCCAGTGAGCTGCAACGCCCAGCATTAAAAAAGAGGCTATAAAAATGAAAATAAAATAAATCATTGCTTATAAAAAAATATTTCTTAGAATATATTACTTTAAAAAATAATATAGCTGATAAATAATTCCTCCGATAAAAATCAAAGCTAGGGGAAGGGTAATAAAAATAACTCTTTCTTTTTTAATTTTTTGATACATTAACAAAATTAATATTCCACCAATCCCAATCATTATTGCTCCCACAAATGAAATAACGTCAATAAAATCAAAGCCCATAAAAAATAAAGCTAATGGAATAAAACAGGTTATAAACCAAGCTACATTTTTACCGCCTTTTATTTTCAAATCATACCAAAAAACTTTTTTAAGAGTAAGACCGATAACAATAAAAGAAGTAAAAGTAGTTAAAACGCCAAACAACAAGGCCAGGCTAATTACTCCGTTCCCAAAAAAACTTTTTAATCCGTTAATAGCCTCTTCTGATGTTTCAAGACCACTAATTCCTGTTATTAATAATACAAACGAAAGATAGGCAATTATAGGAATAAAAATTGAAAGAGGAATAATTTTTTTTAAAAGATGCCTGTCTTTCCCCAACATTTCTTCTACCTCAGGAATCAAATCCATTCCTCCTCCCAATAAAGAAAAAAGTACAATCCCATAAGGAAAAAAGAAATTACTTTTCTGTATCGGCGAATAAACATTTACAATTTCAAAAGAAGGCATTCCTTTTATAAAGATAATAGCCAAAACCAAAAAGAATGTTATTAGCCCAAAAAATTGAACCCTGCATATAACTCCAATTCCAAAATAAATAATTGCCGCACCAAAAATAAAATAAATTACAGTATATAAAGTTTCTGACCCTCCCAAAAAAGGAGAAAGGATGCTGGTAAGAAATTTTCCCCCTACGATTAGATAAACAAGCAACACCCCAAAAACTCCTATGATATAAGAAACAAGAGAAACATAATAACCCATTTTGCCCAAATGAAATCTGGCAAAACCAGGCATTCTTAAAAAATCAGGTGTTTTTAGAGCAATCTCAGCAAAAAGCAGATACACTATTATTGATATAGCCCCTATTCCTAGAAAATAACCGATAAGCAGCCAAAAACCTGAATGTATAGATACGTAAGGCAAAGAAAACAAGCCCACCCCAATAATAGTTCCCGAAAGAGTAGATATTGAATAAACAATTTTTTTAGCAGTAGAATTCATAAATATTTTTCATCTTAATAACCGAAGAAAGAAATTCTTCCAAAATAAAAAAGACTTTTACAAATCAAAAAATCCGTAAAAAATCAATAAACATAATTTTTAATAATAAAATACCATTTAGTAATCTCTATAAATACAAACTTGGTCATCCCTAAAACTAATATAATCATCCAACTTCCAATAGTTAACGGCACTGTTTTTAAAAGAATTTGAAACGGCGGGAAATAAACAGCACTAATTATTATCACTATACCAAATAAGCACGCCCAGATTAAAAGTTTGTTAGAAAACAAATCTATGTTCCATATATTCTTTTTTAAATTCTTACAGGAAAAAGCGTAAAAAAGAGAGTTAAGGCCAAGCATTGAAAATATCATTGTTCTTATATATAAGATATCATAATTATTACTTAACAACCAGAAGAAAATTCCCAAAACAAATAAATCAGTAATTATTCCAATAATAAAAATTATTGTTTTCATTTCTCGATTAAGCAAAGAAATATTATATCCTTGAGGTTTCCTTTTCATTAAATCATCTTCTTTGGGCTCGAAAGACAAAGCAATTCCCGGAGGACCATCGTCAACAAGATTGACCCAAAGAATTTGAACAGCAGAAATGGGTAAGGGTAATCTAGCTATAATACTTACTCCAATTAGCATTATTTCGGTAAGACAATCGGCAAGCAGATAAACGATAACTTTCCTTATATTATCAAGAATAGCCCTCCCTTCTTCAATTGCTGCTACAATAATAGAAAAGCTATCATTTAATAAAATTAGGTCGGAAGCTTCTTTCGCAACCTCGGTGCCAGAGCCTAAAGCTATTCCTATATCTGCTTTTTTAAGAGCTGGGGCGTCATTTATCCCGTCACCCGTCATGGCTACTACTTCTCCTTTCTCTTGCCAGGCTTCAATAATCCTCATTTTATGTTTAGGTTCTACTCTAGCATAAATCTGAATTGTTCTTATTCTCTTGCCTAACTCTAAATCTGACATTCTATCAAGCTCTTTACCTTCTAGTATATTTTTTTCTTTTATTTTGAAGCCAAGCTCCTCAGCCACTGCTTTAGCGGTAAGTTTATGATCCCCAGTAATAATTACCGGTCTCATTCCTGCTCTTCTGCAAATCTCCATTGCTTTTTTAACATCTTTTCTTACGGGGTCTTCAAGAAGGATAAAGCCAGCGAACTTTAAATTTTGGGCTATCCTTTCTATCGGATCCTTTATTTTAGTTTCTTTGTAAGCACTAGCTACAACCCTAAAACCTTTTTGAGTAAAATTCTTTAAATCTTTTTTTAATTTATCTTTTTGTTTCTTAGTAAGCTTGCAGATATCTAAAACTTTTTCTGGTGCTCCGCAAATATAAAGTATTTTTTTATTATTTTCTTTATAAACTGCTGCTGCATATTTATTGACAGGATTAAAAAGTAACTCTGATAATTTATTTTTTTCAAAGTTTTTATTCTTATCTAGTCCTATCATGTCTATCCCTGCTTCCAATAAAGCTTTATCAGTCGGCCTTCCTCTGAAAATCCATTTTTTTCTCGGCGCTCCTGGATTCTCTAAAAAAGATTCTGACGTTAAAGCGCCAGCCCTAAGAGCCAAATCTTTGTTGCCCAAAACTCTGCTTACTTTCATTTTTCCTTCAGTTAGAGTAGCAGTCTTGTCTGTACAAATAACAGAAGTGCTCCCTAGGGTTTCTGCTGAAGCTAATTTCCTTACCAATCCCTTTCTTTTCAATATTCTTCTCATCCCCAAAGACAGGATTACAGTCATTGCTATCGGCAATCCCTCTGGAACAGAAGCTACTGCTATTGCCACTGCGGTGCTGAACATTTCTACAAAGTCTTGGCCTGTTATTAACCCTTGAATTAATATAAAAAGTGAGATTAAAGAAATTAAAACTCCTATAATTTTTGAAAAATGAGCTAATTTTTTTTGATAAGGAGTTTCTTCTTCTTGAGTTTGCTCTAGCATTTCTGCAACCTTGCCTATTTCAGTTTTCTGACCGATGTCAATTACTATTATTTTAGCTTTGCCATTTTCTATAACAGTTCCGGCATAAACCATATTATCTCTGTCAGCTAAGGAAACATCTTTGTCCAAGCTCTTTGGATTTTTATGAGCAACAAGCCATTCACCGGTTAAAGCCATTTCATTAATCTTTAAATCATTTGCTTCAATGACTCTTCCATCAGCAGGAACTTTATTCCCTGAATTAAGAATAACTATATCCCCCGGAACTAATTCAGAAGAATCGATCATTTTTAATTTACCCTCTCTTAGAACTTCTGCTTCATGATTGATAATTTTTCGCAACTCTTTCAACGTCTCTGATGCTTTATTTTCTTGAATAAATCCAACAATAGTGTTAAGAAAAACAGCCATAAAAATAACTATTGCGTCCGTATTCCTTTCAAATAAAAAAGTTGTGACTCCCGCTATAACTAAAATATAGATTAAAGGACTTTTAAATTGAGCTAAAAAAATTCTAACTTTAGATAAAGACTTCTTTTTTGGAAGTAAATTAGAGCCAAATTCATTTCGCCTTTTTTTTACCTCTTTCTCGTTGAGCCCTTTAACATGATCGCTTTCCAATATCTTTACTGTTTTCTCCCAAGAAATATTATGCCAATTTTTATCCTCCATATTCTCTTATTATAACAAAAAAAGAGGGCGTTTCTACCCTCTTCTTGTTAGTTAGTTACTCACTGTCGTCGTCTTCTTCTTCTTCTTCGTCATCATCATCGTCATCTTCTTGAAGAAGATAAAGATTAGGTTTTATTGTAAACATTTTTTTAAAAGTTTTTTAAAATTATAAGAGAGCTTGGATAGCTCAGCTTTAATCAAAAAAACTCCTTTATTTAAAGAGACAAGTCGACTTTATCTTGCTCTTATTGTCCCTATAAAGATATTAAGGGATGTAATTTTTTTGTCAATACGAATTATCAACATTTTAATTTATTAACTTTTTCTTTCGTGAAAACAAGAATCAATCTTGTTAAATTAATTAAAATTAGCAGTTTACTGTAAGATTAATAAATTTAAAAACCAGAAAACGTTTTCTGGTTTTTTATTAAGAGGAAAATAAAAATCTAGGGTTGGAATAAATATTCTGGCTCTATGGAAACTTCACCAACGGTCAAAAATTGCTTTGCTGTCTTTTCAATTTGAACCTTTAATAATCCTACTCTGCAAGAACCGCCACTAGTAAATCCAGGAACTTCAGTAAATTCTAAAAATAAAACTCTATCTTTAAGAGCCGTGCTTAAAAGATTGAAGTCGGGATGAGGAAATTCAGTAGAAAATCCTTTTTCCTTTTCTTCGTCAGTAATCTCCCCCTGGATTAGCAGTCTAATTGTATCTCTTATCGGTCTTGGACTAGCAAGGATTCTTCTTTCGACTGGAATAACCGCTTCAGGACTGCAAGGATCACCGATTTCTTCTGCCTTGTTTTCATTATAATAATACATATATAATAATAATACATATATACTAACATTGATTCTGGCTCAGGAGACTTTTGAGAACTTTCTTCAATCACCATCAAATACTGCCATCCCACTCCAATCCAACAAAAAATAGCAACAATTAAAATAATAAATATAGCATATTTTGATTTTATTATTCGTGTAATACTCATAAAAAATAGTTATGATTAATGTTTATTATTTATTTTAGCATGAAAATAAATAAAAGAAAGTTTTCATTGCTTAAGACTTATTGTTATTCTGTCTCCTTCTTTAAGGAGTAAATCATCTGTTATTCCGGCATTTAATTCTAAAACATATTTTGCTTTTTTGTCAGACAATATTTTATCACAGAAATCACCTTCGCACGGCTGAGCATATTTTTCTATAAAAACTATTTCTCTTTCTTTATTAATCCAAATAATATCCAAAGGAAATTCCATATTTTTCATCCAAAAAGAATAATTATCTTCTTCTTTAAAAACAAAAAGCATACCCTTATTTTGATCCAAGCTTTCTCTAAACATTAATCCTAAGGTTCTTTTTTTATCGTTGCTTACAACTTCGACTTCAAAACATTTCTCTTTTAAACAAACGCTTCCAGTCTTTGGGAAAGAACAAATTGCTATCAAAATAATAATTATTACAACAGAGAATAGGACTATTATTTTTTTCATAAAGCTAATAAAATTAAGCGGATCTAATTTTCCAAAACCGCTTTTTAATAAAGCGGTTTTTTATCCATCATTCAATTTAAAAATGTGACCCTAAGGGGATTCGAACCCCTGTCACCACTGTGAGAGAGTGGCGTCCTAAGCCACTAGACGATAGGGCCATATTTTTAACTTCTAACATATTTCTAATTAATTGTCTACGTACCTCATTAAAAACCTTTCATTTTTTCAGAAACCCTAATTAAATTCAAATTGAATATTTTACTTAAAGAAGCAATAACCAGAGCTGAATAAATTTTTCTGTTTTCTGCTTTCCCTTTTAGCCAGAAGGGAATTATATTTCCCTCGTAATTAATCTTAAAATTAGTATCATTGTTTATTTTAACATCAGTTATTTGAAAATCAGCCTTATTTGAAAAACCAAAACTGCAAATTTCAGGAAAATTCTTTTCATTAAAATCACTGACATTTAAGGCGTCGGCATTAAAAATTAAAAAATCAAAGGGGGGAAGATTATCAATTTTACAATCATAATTATCTCTACCTAATCCAGCAAAGATAAAAATTGACTGTTGAGAGTTTCTTAATAAAAAATTATAAGATTTAATTTTTTCTAAATCAGAATTAATCAAAATTATTTTATTAAAAATAATGTCAATAAAACTTACTTTTTCTTTAATTTTCTTTATTTTAAAATAATCACTTAAAGCCTCGGAAATCATATCTCTAACATAAAACTGGCTGTCTTCTGCTATAACAATAACTTTTGGTTTTTTAAAAAAGAGAATTATTTTCTCTAATATTCCTATCATTAACTTTCCTCCTTATAATCAGGAGGTATTTGATAATAATTAATAATATACTCGGCTAACTTTCTGAACAAAGGGATAGCTGAATATTCAGCGGTTCTTGTATTTGGATTATCTAGCTTGATCATAATTAAAAACTCAGGGTTAAAAGCAGGAGCAAAACCGATAAAAGTTTGGATAGTCTTTTCTGAATAACCCGACTTATTAATCTCAAGAGAAGAAAAAGTAACTTGAGCTGTCCCGGTTTTACCCGCTACATAATAACCAGGAATTTTAGCTTTTTGACTAAAACCATTTTCGATTACACTAATCAACATATCTCTTACTTTTGAAGCAGTCTTTTGAGAAACAACTTGACCCTGAACTTCTGTTTTGTTATTAAAAACAACTTCTCCCGAATTAATTATTTGATTTACAAGATAGGGCTTAATTAGCTTTCCTTCATTAGCGATAGCAGAAAAAGCTCTAACAAGCTGGATGGGAGTCATTTCAATTCCTTGACCGAAAGCAGCCGTAGCGAAATTAACTTCGTAACCCTTTTTAAGCTCCTCGTTTGTAGAGCGAATTTCTCCTTGGACATCAATTCCTGTCTTCTCAAAGACTCCAAATTTTTCAATGTAATCTAAAAAAACATCACGAGGAAGTTTGTTTCCCGCGAAAACAGCTCCGGTATTAATCGATTTTTCTAAAACCTCCGTCATTGTACATTCACCGTAAGTCCTTTTTGCATAGTTATAAAGAGTATCGGGGCCAATTTTTATAAAACCCTCATCAACGTAAGTGGTTTCAGGAGTTATTTTCCCTTCTTCTATCGCTGCGGCCATAGTCATAACCTTAAACACTGAACCAGGCTCAAATAATCTTTGAAATATCGGATTTATAAAAGTTTCTAGTCCATAACTAGAATAATTATTCGGATCAAAGCTTACCAAAGAAGCTGCCGCTTTTATTTCTCCCGTCTTCGGATTTATAACTAATATTTGCCCGTTATCAATTTCGAATATTTCTTTTGCTTCCTGAAGTAACCTCTCTGCTTCATATTGAACGTAGAAGTCTATAGTCAATATCAAGTCTGATCCCTCACGAACAGGCAAAGAACTTTCCGAATCAAAAAAAATCATAAAGCCATCCGAACTTTTCTCTCCAACGACAAAACCATCTTCTCCTTTCAGATAATCTTCATAAAAATTTTCCACTCCATACTGACCTTTCTGCTCTCCCCCTAAAAAACCTATTATATGAGAAGCAAAATTATCCTCAGGATAATATCTAGTTATCTTACTTCCAATATAAACGGACTCTTTAAAATCAGGGTCTTCTCTTAAACTTTCTATTTCATTAATTTCTTTTTCTGATATCTCTTTTTTAATAACAGTATAAGACCTGTTCTCCTGACCTGCTTTTTCCAAAATTAAATCCCTCTCTATGTCGAGGGCTTCAGAAAGAAAATTCGATGTTCTTTCCTTATCTTTGATTTGATCGGGGGATATGAAAACAAATTTTGAGTCTTTGTTTGTAGCTAAGATATAAAGCTCTCCATTCTTATCTTGAATAAAAATATCTCCCCTATTAGAAGAAATAGAATTAGAAAAAATTTGTTGTTTCCTAGCTTCTTTTCTGTAAAAATTAACATTTAAAACTTGAAGATAGGCCAAGCGACATATAATTATTAATCCAAAAGCAATAATAAATATTAAAACTAATTTAATCCGTCGCTTGCTCATTGTAAAAAAAATAAAAGTTTTATTTAGCTGCAACCTCGGTACCCATAACACGAATATAATCTACCTGGGTAATCTTTTCGAAATTAAGCTCCTCCAGCGACTCTTCAATATTCTTTAGAGAATTATTTGTAGAAAATGAAAATTCGAGTTCTTTATTATGTTTAACTAAATAATTAATCTCGTTCTCATGTTCTTTAATAAGAGAAGTTTTTTGAATCATGGTTCCAACTTGAAAAATATAAAAAGATAAAAATAAAAATAAAAAGCCAATCATTGTAATCCAAAATATTCTCGAGCTCAAACTGTTTCTTTTAATTGCTTTAACTTTAGTCATTTTGAAATTCATAAATAAATTTTTTGCAGATATATTTTTAGACATTATTTTTTTCACCTACTCTCAGCTTAGCAGAACGAGAACGAGGATTTGTTTCAATCTCTGCTCCACTTGGCCTTATCGGCTTTTTAGTTATTATTTTAAGTAATCCCTCCTTAACTTTATTTTTAAAAAAATTTTTAGTAATCCGATCTTCAAGAGAATGAAAAGATATTACTAATATTCTTCCTGAAGGTTCTAGAATGTCGAAAGCTTGACTTAGTCCTTTCTCAAAGCTGTTTAATTCATCGTTTACCGCGATTCTTAAAGCTTGGAAAGTGCGGGTGGCAAAATGAATTCTTTTGTGATGATACCAAGAAGGTGTAGCTTTTCTTAAAACTTCTACTAAATTTTTTGTTGTCTCAATAGAAGATCTCTTTCTTTCTTCTATTATTTTGCTGGCAATTCTCTTGCAAAATCTTTCTTCTCCATATTCTTTTATTATTTTTTCAATATCTTCTCTAGGAAATTCATTTATTATTTTTCTTGCCGTTAAATTGTTTTCCTTCGGATTATATCTCATGTCTAATTCTTCTTCTTTCCTAAAGGAGAATCCTCTGTTGCTTTCTTCCATGTGCCAACTAGAGAATCCCAGATCGAACAAGAAGCCACTAGTTTTAAAATTACGGTTTTCAATAATCGATTTCAAGTTAGAAAAATTATCGCAGACAAAAATTATTCTTCCTTTATTCCATCCATTCGTTTCAAAACAATTTTCAATCTTCAATTTAGTTTTTTCAAGTATTTCTGGATCTCTTTCTATTCCTATAAGCTTGCCCGATGGAGAGATTTTCTCTAAAATTGCCAATCCGTGACCTCCCTCCCCTAAAGTGCAATCAACAAAATTCTTGCCTGGTTTCGGTTTTAAAAATTCTATTACCTCTTTTCGAAGAACAGGAATATGCATTTTAAACGCCTAATTCTTTTAATCTTCCCGCTATATCACCTACGGCACCTTCTGTCTTTCTCTTATAATCTTCCCATCCCCTTTCATCCCAAATTTCTAGTCTATTAAAAAGACCTATCACTGCTACTTTTTTTTCCAAAGAAGCATATTTTTTCAAATAATCAGGAACAAGGATTCGTCCAAGGTTATCTAGCTTTACATCCATGGCTCCAGCAAGCATTATTCGAGCAAAATTTCTAGCATCAATTTGAGCCGCGGGAAGATTACCTAACTTTTCAGCCAAGTTTTGCCATTCCTTTATTGGATAAACCACAAGACAATTATCAATTCCGCGAGTAATAATCGCTTTACCTCCTAGCTCTTTTCTAAATTTTGACGGAATGGCTAGTCTTTTTTTCTTATCAATTGTATGAGAGTATTCTCCTATAAACATATTTTATCCCCAGATATAAGACCTTTTCCCACTTTTTTCCACATTTATAACCTACAATTACAGAATATCCCACTAGAGCAACCTTGTCAATCTAAAAAATGGCTTATTTCTCCACAAATTATCCCCAAATAAAAACAGCCTCAAAAAGGCTGTTTTTTTACAAAAAATCTTATAAATCCTTAGTAAATAGGCTACATGTTTTCTAATTCTTCCAGATCCCATTCGTGAATTTCAACCGGAAATTCATACATCTCTTCAGTTGGGAATGAATCTCCAAATTGAGGCCCATAAAAATCCATTCCTCCCATCATCATCCGCATCATCATCTGCTGCATTATATCTTCTAGGGTTATAAATTCCTGAGGAGCAATAACAGTAATCGGTTTATTAAAGTTAGAAAAGTTAATTTCTGCCTGGACTGATAATCTTCCTTCTTCTTCAGCTATTTCTTTTATATCTACTTCTTTATTAAACTTTACCCTGTAAAGATAATTATCTTTTTGACCAATCCAAACTTTAAAAGATATTGAACCCATTATTTCAAAAAATTCATCTATAGCTTCTGAAACATCTTCTTTCATTCCTAGCTTGTCCTGCCCTTCTGGTAACATTTCGGGATTAGCTTCCAATAATATTTCTAATACTTCGGGAAACAATTCTCTTACTGCTTTTTGATCTAACTCTAAAAGATAATGATATACTTTCTTTCCGTTAATTTCTTCATCGGGCAATTCTTCTACTACCCTATAAAGATCTTTTTTCTCTACAATATCCTTAATCTTGTTAATAATATTTTCCTGTTCTTCTTCTGGCAATGTCTGGCCAGAAAATCCTTCTAAATCTTTTTGATCAATTTTTATCCACTGATCTTCAATCAAAGGAATTATTGCAGATAATAACTCATTTTCATCTAAAGACAGGCTGTCAATTTTAAAGTATAATGTTTCCCCTAGTCCTATTGCTTGGCCTCTTCCAGAAATAGATATTTCTTCAGAATAAAGACTCGTTTCGAAATCAGATTTGCTCTTTGGATTATTAAGATCTACTTTATCTGCATCAGTAGAAAAATTAATTAAAGAGCTCATAGCTTTATTGCCTTCTCCGTCTTGAACATCAAGGTTAATAATAACCTCACTACGAACAGTATCTAGCTTGCTCATCTTAGCTGCCATCTGGGCGATAACAACGTCAGGATTAGGTCTAGCATTAAAAGGATTCCACGAGGGATTCCAAATATTAGCGTAAAGAGCCGCTACGGTTCCTCCAACCCCTACTAAGATTAAAATAACAACGACTATGGCTATTTTTTTCATATTTATTTGTTTAATTAATAACTAAAAATAAAAACCTTTATTGTATTATACAAATATTAACGAGAATTAACAATTAATCTAAACTCTTCGGGATCAACCCCAACGCTATCTCCTCTTTTTAAATCTCCTCTAAGCAATGCTTCAGCCAATGCATTCTCTACATTATCCTGAATCACTCTTTTCATTTCTCTTGCTCCAAAATTAGGATTATAACCCAAGTCAACCACTCTTTCTTTAAGCTCAGGAGTAATAACAAATTCTATATCTTTTTTAATAAGATTTTCTTTAGACTCGCTAAGCAATAATTCAGCTATATCAATCAGGTTCTTTTTTGTTAACGGTTTAAAAATTACTAATCCATCAAATCTATTAACAAGTTCGGGCCGAAAAACTTTATTCTCAAATATAAAATCAAGAAGACTGTTTTCTATTTCTTCAAAAGGAGTTTTCTTTTTAATAGCATCTAATATTATTGAAAATCCTGCGTTCGAAGTGGCAATAATAATTGTGTTTTTAAAGCTAACTTTTCTTCCTAATCCATCGGTTAAGCGACCCTCATCAAGAACCTGTAAGAACAAATTTAAAATATTTGGATGAGCTTTTTCAAATTCGTCTAAAAGAACTAAAGAAAAAGGATCTTCTCTAACCTTTGTAGTTAAAAGACCTTCTTCTCCTGGCGAGCCAATTAAACGAGGAATATCTTCAACTGATTGGAATTCAGACATATCTAATCTTATCATTTTGATCTCAGAGCCAAAATAAATCTCTGACAAAGCCTTGGCTGTTTCTGTCTTACCTACTCCAGTAGGACCAAGGAATAAGAATGTTCCCATCGGCCCCTTTCTTTCTGTAATTTCAGCTCTTGCTCTTCTTAGAGCAGAGCTAATTAAACTTACCGCCATTTTCTGATTAATTATCCTTTTGTGAATTAAATTCTCTAGATCCAGTAGTTTCTCTTTTTCTTGTGTTTCTGTTTCTCCTACTGGAATTTTTGTCTTGTCTGAAATAACTTTTGCAACATGTTTTGGTAAAACAAATTTCTCTCTGATAGAAACGGTATAAACCATAATTTCATCTAATAAATCAACTGCCTTTTTAGGAAATGGAGCGTCTTGTATATATTTATCAGCAAAATTAACAATATCTCTTAAAGCAAGGTAGGAAACGAATAACCCATACTTTTTTTCCAAACCAAAAGTAATTCTTTCTAAAATTCTTAAGGTTTCCTCCTTAGAAAGCTCTGAAACTTCTACTTTTTCAAATAAAGACACGATAGAAGAGTTCTGTTCAATATTTTTATGTAAACCAGAAAAAGTAGTAAGAGCAATTATCCGAAACTGAGGGAAATGAAGATACCTCGAAATCATTCCAGAAACGTCAACTACGCCTGGGCCGCTAATCCCTCTAATATAATTATGGAAATCCTCTATTACCAAAACAACATTTCCCGCTTCAATTGCTTCTTGAAATATCCTTTCTAAAACATAGTCTAATTCTTCTGAACTTTCTGTATTAGCAGCAACCAAAGATAAATCTAACTTAACAAACCTCTTGTGATTTACTTCGGGCAGCAAATTACCCAAGAAGCTCATTTCAGACAAATAAGAAACTACATTATTTTTGCCTACCCCAGGCTGCCCCACCAACAAAACGTTATTCATTTCGCCACGAGATAAAATTCTTTCTATTTTTTTTAACTCTTCTTTATAACCAGTTATTTCAGAAAATCCGTAATGTTTAATTTTTTCAGAAATATCAAATGAGAATTTATCTAAGGTTATTGTGTAACCAGAAGCCCAATTTTTTCCTAAACTTCCCATTCTAATCAAATTTTCCCACTCCCAAAATCTCTTCTTTTTAATCATTCTTTTCCTGAAAGAATCTATCCACCAAGTTAGGTTTTCAATGTCCTCCGGTCTAATTTTTGCTTGAATCAAGACCTCTCTTAAAACAGAATTATGCTCAACAAGAGCAGTAATCATATCCCCTGTTTCTATTCTCTCGTGGCCTTTCTTTTGAGCTACCTCAAAAGATTTCCAGATTACCCGCTTAAAGTCTTCTGAATAATCTTTGCTAAAGCCACTTTTTTCAATATTCTTAAGATGTTCTTTCATTATTTCTTTAATCTCTTTCCAGTTAAGATTAACTCTGGAAAATATAAAATTAATCTCTTCGTTGCTTTTTAAGACAAAATAAGCAAGAACCGAAGAATTAATTTCGGGAATTCTTTTTGATTTAGAAAATTTAAAAGAATGATAAACCGATTCTGTGCATTCAAAGTCTAAAAATTCAGCCAAATTAAATACTTCTGAACTAAAAAAAATGTCATTTATTGTTTTTTTAAGCTTTGGATGTTTAAGTTTAATTTCAAAAAACAAGACAGCAAACCAAGAAACAATAAAAAAAGAAAGGGTAATTAAAAAACTGCCAAGCAAAAACTTGAGCAACATCTGACCAAATGTTTGAGTTAAAAAACCATAAATAAAAGAAAAAAACAGAACAAAAAGAAATACAAGAAGAAGACGATTAATAAGCCCTATCAACTTAAAGGTTTTTGACCATTTAACTGCCTGATAAATTGCCGCTTTTTTAAAATCAAAATTAAACATGATTAAAATAAAACTCTAAGTCCTAAAATAAAAACAAAAAGTAAAGCTAGAGGCCATAAAAACCACAAAAATAATAAAAATAATCCCAAGAAAAATATAAGGATTTCCAGTATTATTCCAACAATAATTAAAATGATTCTCAATATGGCTCCTAACGCCCTAGAGATAGCATTTGAAACAAACGCTTCTAAGTATACTTTAAAATCAAAACCTCTTCCATAAGACCAGGTATAATTTCGCCAAGGAGAAAAAAGTGTCCTTAAAAGATAAATGATAGAAAAATATTCTAAATTAAATTTAAGAAAATTAACCCAAGCTTTAAAAATAACTTTGGGTTGATCAAAGAAATACCATTCCAGGAAACTCATCAAAATAATTTTTTTATTAGCGACTCGTCCCATTAATTTATTATATCATTTAATATTATTTTTTAAAGAAAATTTTAACAGAAATAAAATTGAAAATATTATTAAATAAAGGCCAGAAAAACCAAAAAATCCTGCACATTTTTACAGATTTTTTTTGGTTTTAAAAAATAAATTAAATTTGTTTTTCTTTTTTATCAGTCGTTACTCTGCCTCCTTGCCATTGACCACGATACAAATTAGATTCTCCTCTAACTTCAAAAAACATCAAGTGTAATACCCGAGAACCAAGTTCTAACTTAAAAACTTCGTCTCTAAAATTATACATTCCCATTGTTAGCCCTCCACAATAGCCAGGAGCGACTTGACCGCCAAAAATATAGACGCCTGATCTAAAAAGAGTCGAGCGAGGAGTAAAAATAGCCAAAACATCTTTTGGCATATTTACCTTCTCAATTGTTTTCATTAAATAATATGTTTTTGGTTTTAAAGAAACTTCCATTTTCTCATCTTGATTAAACTTTGTAATTAACTCTGTTTGGGGCGTGTCTCTTTCCTCTACGCCTAAAAATCCTTCTCCTTTAATTTCATATAACTCCCCTATTCTCAAATCAAACCCCGCCCCTTCAGGACTTTCAAGTTCTCTTTTAGAAAGATTTTCCACTAAATTATTCTCTCTAACTAATTGTAATAATTTTTCAGCGCCTAAGATCATTTTCTGCTGCTAAATAAACATTTTTTAAAAGAAAAGCGACCGTTAAAGGGCCAATACCTCCTGGGACAGGAGTAAGAAAAGAAACTTTTTTACTAACGCTTTCCTTGTCCACGTCTCCCGCCAAACTATTTTTTACAAATTTAATTCCTGCATCAATTAAAACAACTCCCTTTTTAATCATATATCCTTTTATAAAGCGAGGCCTGCCACAAACTGAAATTACAATATCAGCTGAACTTATTTTAGACCGAATTTCAGAAATAGGATTATTATCGGCCAAAACATAGTTTGAGTTTATTCCGTTTTTACTAAAAAAATTTTGGAGAGTATCGCCAAAAATACCTGAATTACAAAGAGTAACGATTTCTTTACTTTTAATATCTTTTACAGAATAATTAATTGCATTCAAGACAGCTAAGGGTAAAACTGGTAAAAAGTAAGGATTGTTACTCCTAAGCAGTTTTCTATTAACCTCATGAAAACCATCAACATCTTTTTTAGGATCAACAGAAGCAATAACTCTTCCTGTATCAAAATTACTGGGCAAAGGAAGCTGAACAATAATTCCATCCACTAAAATATCCTTATTCAATTCTTTTATTTTATCAATTAGCTCAGTTTCTTTTGATTTGCTTGGAAAATTATAACAAAAAATTTTTACTCCTATTTTATAAGCAGCTTCCCTTTTTTTCCTTATATATAAATCTATCTCAGGATTTCCCCCTGCTCTGATTATGGCTAATGTCGGAGAAAT
Source organism: uncultured Candidatus Saccharibacteria bacterium (assembly GCA_964445905.1). GTDB lineage: Bacteria > Patescibacteriota > Minisyncoccia > Minisyncoccales > JAGGXC01 > CAYUNN01. The sequence goes on from CAYUNN010000007.1 coordinate 25,241, forward strand.
ACCTTTTTCTCTTATCTTTTTTTTAGTATCTTCAAGTATTTTCTCTGATATTGTTTTCCCATTAAAAATTATCATAAAAAAGACAATATATTATTTTAAAAAACCCGGGACCCTCTTATTAATACATTATATTGCAATTTACCTATTCTAACAATTTATTGCTTACAAGTAACCACTCTTTATTTAAAAACATAATTACTATAAATAGGAAAGGCTTTAGAAATATTTTTTACTTTTTCTTTAACTTTATTTTTAATAGAATCGGACTGGCTATTTTCAATTAACTCACAAACTAAAATAGCTATTTCTTTTGCTTCCTTTTCTTTTATTCCCCTGGTAGTAATAGCGGGAGTTCCCATCCTAATACCAGAAGGATTAAAAGCAGATTTTTCATCAAAAGGAATTTTATTTCTATTGACAAAGAGGCCTACTTTTTCCAATTCATTTTGAATAAACATTGAAGATAAACCAGTAGAAGAAATATCGACCACAAATAAATGATTATCTGTTCCTCCGCTAACAATTCTAAGCCCTCTTTCTTTAAAAACATTTACCATCTCCCTAGCATTTAATATTATTTGCTCTTGGTATTTGTTAAAACTGCTTTCCATTGCTTCTTTAAAGCAAATTGCTTTAGCAGCAATCACATGCTCTAATGGCCCCCCTTGTACTCCGGGAAAAACTGCTCTATCAATTTTTTCTGCCAATTCTTCTTTACATAAAATTAATCCTCCTCTTGGTCCTCGCAAAGTCTTATGAGTCGTAGTAGTTACTACATCAGCAAAAGGAAAGGGGTGAGGATGAACCCCGGCCACAACCAGTCCTGCAATATGAGCAATGTCAGCCAGCAAGTAAGCCCCAACTTTATCAGCCACTTCTTTAAATTTCTTAAAGTCAAGTTTTCTAGAATAAGAAGTAGTAGAGGCAATTATAAGTTTAGGTTCAAATTTTTGGGCTTTCTCTTCTAAGTCATCGAAGTCAATCATTTCAGTCTTCTTGTTAACCCCATAATGAAAGAAATTATATGTGCGTCCAGAAAAATTAATTTTGGCCCCGTGACTTAAATGCCCACCAGCAGATAAATCAAGAGCTAAAACTTTATCGCCAGGATGGAGAAGAGCAAAATAAGCAGCTTCGTTAGCCTGAGATCCTGAATGAGGTTGAACATTAGCATGATCTGCCTTAAATAATCTCTTGGCCCTATCAATAGCTATTTCTTCAATTTTATCAATAAAGCAATTACCAGAATAATACCTTTTTCCAGGATAACCCTCAGAGTACTTATTACTTAAGGGAGTAGCCATAACCGAAAGAACTTCCCAAGAAGCGTAATTCTCCGAAGGAATTAAAGTCAATCCTTCCTTCTGACGAGAAATCTCATTTTTAACTAAATTATAAATTTTGGGATCTGTTATATCTAAATTCATTTTAATCATTAATTTTTCTTAAAATCTCTTGAAACTTCTTCTCTAAATCTTCTTTCATCTCTCCGTGAAAATCTTCATCGTAATCTTTAACTAGTTTTTTGATATAACCGCAACTTTTTTCTTCGGGACAAAAACCAACTAGTTCGCATTTAGAAAGAATTAAGTTTCCCAACCAACCAATTTCTTTTTCGTTCAAATGTTTTTTAATTAAAGCTACTTCTTCTAGAGTATTACTTCTCATTTCTTCTTCGGCTGTCTGGCAAAGACGCAAAGGATAATAGCCAGTTAAAAGATTATATAAATCATAAGATTGTAAAACATCTAATTTTATAGCTCTTGGAATCAAGAAAATTGCTTCTCTTTTTGGAATTCCCAGATCAACTAATTTTACATAGCTTTCAAAAGAATCTTTAGCTACTAACAAATACTCTTTTAAATAATCAGGATTTTCTTTTATAAGAGAGGGTATCGAAATAACTTCCTCTGCTTTATTAATGATATCATTGCTAAGATTCCCTTCTTCAATTTTTTCTCCTATTTCATTAAATTTTCTCACTGCTCTATTCACACAATAATAAATAGATTCAACAATTTGAGGACAAGTTCGATGCCTTTTCTTTTCTCCCCAAACTCGCCAAGGAACAGAAGAAAGAATATCAATTTTTGCTGCAAGATTATAGTCCCTCAATATTTTACGCCGAGAGAGTAAAATTTCCTGCCATTTTTCCTTAATCTTTTCTTTGCTTTTAACTGTTTCTTTTATTTCTTCCCAATGACTTTCTAGTTTTTCTTTCAGCTTAGGCGAAATATTAAAACTAGATGAAACTATTTCAAATTTTTCTTTTTTCTTCTCTGCTAACTCTCTTGTCAAATTGAAATCCTCTGGGTTCTTAAAAATATTCGGATAAGGATAACTGTTTCTGGGAGCGATTGAACGAGTACTGTAAAGTAAATCAACTCCCATTTCTTTAAATTTTTTCTCTAGTTCATTAATCAGCAAACCGGCTTCTTCCGGCATCCACTCTTTTTCAATTTCATATTCTCTTTTAAAAGAAACTATGGATTCTAGGGGCAACTGAATAATACCTGTTCCGTAAATACCGTATTGTAAAATCTTTGAAGAAGTATCTTTTTTTACTCCTTTATCAAGAAGAGAGTTATAGAAATCTATCTTTCTATAAGAAGATTTTAAGTAAATATTTTTTGCTTCCTTATTTTTTAAAATTTCTTTAGGAAAAACAATATCCTCTTTGGAAGTATTGGTTCTTCTTCCAGAGCTTACAAGAAAAGATCCAAAATACATTCCCGTCAAAAGAGAATCTAGAAACTTGCTTCCTTCGTATAAAAAAGAAACTACTGGCGTAGTAGCTAAAGAAGCATGTCCTTTTAAGGAAGATTTTCTTAAAATCTTCTTGATCCTGTCGTCCACTTCTTCGCCTTTATCTAAGGTTTCTTTTAATAATTCCTGAACTGATTTACCTTTAAAGGTTAAGAGACCAGAAAAAGATACTATTTCTTGAGGATTAAAAAAACCCATTTCTTGATTTAAAACAGGCACAATTCCTAAAAATTTTATTTTAAGATCTTTGGTAGTTAATTCTTCCATGATAATTTAATACTTCTCCTCTTCTATTTTGCTTGCCTGAGGAGAAGATTGACCAGCGTATTTATGATCTTTTTGTTTTAAGTAAGGAGTTTCTGAAGGTGAAGACAGAGTTTCAAAAGTCATAGCACAAATCCTTATTCCAGGATAAAGAGCAATGGGAATCACGCCTAAATTACCTACTTCCATTATAGCTTTTCCTCTCCACCCCGGATCAAATCTGGCCGCCGTAGAATGAACTACTAGCCCAAGCCTTCCGAGAGAACTTCTTCCATCAAGTCTTCCCATAATATCGGAAGGTAAAATGATTTTTTCTTTTGTCACCGCAATAACAAAATCCCTTGGCCTTAAGATTAAAGGTTTTTCTTGAGTAATCTTAACTTCAGTCATTATCTCGTCAATGGGAGTTTTGTGATCATTTAAATCGATAAAAGGATGCTCGGTATGTTTGAAAAGCTTGAAAGATTCTCCTAAGTGCAAATCAAGAGAGCAAGGACCTAATTGTTTTTCAAAATCGGGCTCAGGAATAATTTTGATTTTGCCTTCTAGGATATTTTTCTTAATGTCTCTGTCAGAAAGAATCATAAATAGTCTTTGATTAATTTAAATATTACGACTGTTTTATTTCAAGTCCCATACTCTTCGCTGTCCCCTCGACAATCTTCATAGCTTGTTTAATATCATTTGTATTCAGATCTTTTATTTTTTTCTGAGCGATTTCTTTGATTTGTTCTTGAGAAATAGTTCCTGCTTTATTCCGATTTGGTTCTTTAGACCCCTTTTCCAAGCCAATGGTTTTTTTAATTAATTCAGAAGTTGGCGGTTGTTTTAACTTAAAGTCGTAAGACCCGTCTTCGTAAACTTTAATTTCAACAGGAATCAACCATCCTTTTTGATCTGATGTCTTATCGTTAAACTTCTGGCAGAACTCAGAAATATTAATTCTGTGCTGGGCCAAGCTTGGCCCAATGGGAGGCGCTGGAGTAGCCTTACCAGCTGGAACCTGAAGTTTTATTATTGTTTTAACTTTTTTTGCCATATTAAACTTAAATTTAAACTTTCTTAATTTGTAATGAATCAAGCTCTACCGGAGTATCTCTGCCAAACATGTCAACAAGAACCTTAATTTTTCCTCTTTCAAGATCAACATCATCAATTTTTCCTTCTAAATCTTTAAAAGGGCCATCAATAATTTTGACTAAGTCTCCTTTCTTGAACTTAATTTTATATTTCGGTTCCTCTGTCCCTATTCTAGACTTTAAACCATCAATTTCTTTGTTCTTAACGGGGATGGGAATTGTACCTGCTCCGATAAAACCAGTGACCCGGGGAGTATTCCTCACGACATACCAAGAATCATCAGTAACAACCATTTCTACTAAGATATAGCCAGGATATATTTTTTCTTCTATAACTTTTCTTTTTCCATTCTTTATCTTTATTTTTTTCTCTTTGGGAACCAGAACATTAAAAATCTTATCTTCCATGCCTAAATTCTCAACCCTCTGCTTAAGATTTTTAGCAACTGCGTCTTCGTAACCAGAATAGGTGTGAATTACATACCATCTTCTATCTTGTGAAATTTTTTGTCTTGGCATAATTAATAGAAGATTAGCTTATAATAAACTTCTCAATAAGCTTGGTAAATATAAAATCAAGCCCGCCCAAAAAAGCTGCTACTACGGCAGAAACCATTATAACGATAAGAGTATATCTTAAAGCTTCCTTTCTGGTAGGCCAATTAACTTTTTTAAGCTCTAATTGAACCTCTTTAAAGAAACTGCTAATTTTCCCAGGAATATTTTTAATTTTATTTATTTTCATGTTAGCTAGCCTTATTTAAAAAGCCCTTGCGGGCTCATTTATAATCTTATCATAAAAAAACCCTCTGTCAAGAAAATTTAATCTTGCAACTCAACCCAGAAATAATCACTAATCTTTGTTTTCTTCTCAACAACTTTTTCTATTCTACCATTTGTTATAACAATCTCCAATAGCAATCCTTCCATAGTTTCTTCAGAAAAACTTTGATCAAAAATAAAATTACCTAAACTATAGGCAATCCAACCATCCTTATATCTCTCTACTTCTTGAACTACATGAGGGTGGTGACCTAAAAAAACATCAGCTCCAGCATCAATAGATGCTCGAGCGAATTCTTTCTGAAAAGCAGAAGGATTAAGAGAATATTCGTCTCCGGCATGTAAAGAAACAAACAAAACATCTGTTTCTCTTTTAGCTTTGTTTATTTGATCGCTAATCCTGCTTATGTCATCCCAGTTTATCCAGGCCATACCGGAATTATTATCATGGGCTTTCCATGACTTGGGACCTAAATTAGTATAAGCCAAAAAACCAATTTTAATGCCTTTGACTTCTTTAATTTTTAAAGAAAACGCTTTTTCTTCATTGAATCCGGCTCCGGCATAAATAATACCATTCTCTTCTAAATATATCATTGTATCTTCCAGAGCAATCCTCGAATAATCAAACATGTGATTATTTGCTAAAGATAAAACATTAAAACCAGCATAATTAAGACCATCTAAAATACTAGGGCTCATTCTAAAAGAATATATGCTACCAATCTTTACTCCCCTTTCTGAAATTGGGCCTTCTAAATTCCCAAACAAAATATCTGCTTTATTTAAATAATCAGCTATTTTCAAAAAAGGAAACTTAAAATCTCCGTCTCCTTCTTTCTGAACCATATACTCTACTCCTCTATTCAGCATAATATCCCCCACCGCAATAACGATAATGTCTTTTTCTTCTTCTCGCTGATCAAGAGGCAAAATAGAAGCAGTTTTTCTTTCCGTTTTAAAATAATCTTCCTCATAACTAACAGGTAAAATATAATTAGCAAAAAGAATAAAAATTGTAAAAATTAAAATTAATACGGCAAAAAAATATAGGATAAGATTTTTCATAAAGCAAAAAATATTAGCTCGTTCAAAAAAAGAAGAGCTAATCAATTTTTATTTTCCTAAACAAATAATTATACATCAAGATTCTTTACAGCCTTAGCATGGGTTTGAATAAATCTCTTTCTCGGAAAAACTTCTTTTCCCATTAAGGTGTCAAAGATATGATCAGCTGCCTGAGCATCTCCTATGGTAACTTTCAGCAAAGTTCTGTTTTCTGGATTCATGGTAGTTTCCCAGAGTTGGTCAGGATTCATTTCTCCCAAACCCTTGTATCTTTGAACTGAAGGGTTTTGATTATTCTTCTTCATGTTTTCTATAATCTCCGATTTGTCTGCTTCGGCATAAGCATACTCTATTTGCTTTCCTGCTTGAACACGGTACAAGGGAGGTTGAGCAATAAATAAATGACCATTTTCAATTATTGGCTGAAAGTAACGATAAAAAAATGTTAAAAGCAAAGTTCTAATATGAGCCCCATCAACATCAGCATCGGTCATAATAATAATTCTATGATATCTGAGTTTTTCAAGATCAAAGTCTTCAGAAATTGCAGTTCCTAAAGCAATAATCAAAGACTTGATCTCTTTAGAAGATAAAATTCTGTCTAATCTTGCCCTTTCTACATTGAGTATTTTCCCCTTTAACGGCAATATAGCTTGGAATCTTCTGTCTCTCCCTTGTTTGCTAGAACCAGCCGCACTATCTCCTTCAACAATATATAGCTCGGATTCTTCTGGTTTTCGAGAAGAACAATCAGCCAACTTTCCAGGAAGAGTTAGCCCTCCAAGAACCCCCTTTCTTATAACAGTTTGCTTAGCTGCTCTAGCCGCGTCTCTTGCCTTCTTGGACAAAAGACAGCTTTCAATTATAGCCCTAGCATCGCGCGGATTTCTTTCTAGAAAATCAGCCAAACCCATTGCCATTGTTCTTTCAACTGCTATTTTTACTTCCGGATTACCAAGCCTTGCTTTTGTTTGTCCTTCAAATTGAGGGTTTTCTATTTTAACTGAAACTACCCCGGTAAAACCCTCTCTAACGTCCTGACCGCTTAAATTATTGTCTGAGTCTTTAAAATAGCCCTCTTTTCTCGCATAATCATTTAAAGTTCTGGTAAGCGCTGCTCTTAAACCAGTAAGATGAGTTCCTCCTTCTCCGGTATATATATTATTGGCAAAGCTTTCTTCAAAACACTCTCTTTCTTCTGTGTATCTAAAAGCAACTTCGACAATCGCTCCATCAATTTCATTTAAAGTATAAAAAGTTTTATCATGCTTCGGCTTAGACTCTTTAATTAAATATCTAACATAAGAAGCTAACCCACCATCAAAATAAAAAGTATAGGAAAGATGTTTTTCTGAATCTTCATCTCTTAAGTCTCTAACTATAACCTTGGCTCCTTTCGTCAGATATGCTTGCTGTCGGAGATGTTTCAGAATTCTGTCAAAATTAAAATTTGTTTCGCTAAAAATTTCTGGGTCTGGTTCGAAAATTACTGTTGTCCCGTTTCTTTCACACTTTCCTTCTTTCTTAACCTTTGTCTTGACATCTCCTTTCGCATACTCTTGAACGTACTTTATTCCATCACGACAAACCTCTGCTCTCAGATAGCTGGACAAGGCACAAACAACGGAAACACCAACCCCGTGCAATCCTCCTGCTACCTGATAAGCCTTCCCTCCAAACTTGGCTCCAGCATGAAGAGTAGTCATTACTGTTTCTAGAGCCGATTTGCCAGTTTGAGGATGCTTGTCAGTAGGAATTCCACGACCATCATCTCTGGTTCTAACTCTATTGCCCGGTAATAAATCAACTTCTACTTGGCTCGCATAACCAGCAATAGCCTCGTCTAAAGAATTGTCTACGCATTCCCATATCAGATGATGAAGACCATCGGTTCCAGTAGAACCGATATACATTCCTGGTCTTTTTCTTACAGGCTCTAATCCCTTGAGAACATAAATATCTTTCGCGTTATAATCAACTTTTTTCTTTACTTCTTTATCTTTTTGAATAGTTAATTCTTTTTTACTCTTCTTTATTTCTTTTTTTATTTTTTTCTCTCCTGGCATAATATTTTTAATAAATTAATTTCTATTATTTATTTACGAACCTCCCAGTCAATTTTTTCTTCTAAAGCATTAATAATTTTTTTCTGAACTGTTTCAATTTCTTCTTTCTCAAGAGTTCTGTCTTCTGCTTGATAAATAATATGGAAAGCTAAATTCTTCTTTCCTTCCGGAACACCGGAACCATCATAAATATCAAAAATATCGACATCTCTTATTAGAGATCCTCCCGTGTTATTAATTAGATTTAAAACTTCGACTACTTTCACACTGCTGGGAACCAAAACAGCTAAATCTCTAATTGCTGCAGGAAATCTTGATACGGGTTGATATTCATGCTCTTCGGTGCAAAATGCTTGCAATTTATCAAAGTCAATATTAAAAGCGAAAACTCTTTCTAAAATATTAAATTCTTCTAACGTTTTAAGAGAAATTTCTCCCAAAAAACCTATCTCCTTACTCCCTATTTTAATTTCTGCCCTTGATCCAGATTTCCAGATAGACAAAGCTGAATTTTCAGGCGTTGGCTCAAATTCGTCATACCAAACATCAGCAATTCCTAGACTTTCAAAAAGAAAATCAAGAATACCTTTTAACACAAAAAAATTGTTAGAATTATTTATAGGATCCACTATCATGCCCGTTAAAAATCTTTTTTCCAACTCTTTGAAATCATGATAAGTTTTACCTAATTCAAAAATCCTTATTTCAGAAAAATTCTTCAGGTTTTTTTTTGTATTACCTAGAATACCAGAAATAAGAGATGGTCTTAAATATTTATGATCAAGGCTTATCGGATTTTTAACTTCAATTAAATTATTTTTCGAAAAACAGCAACTATCTGCTTCTTTTTCACTTATAAAAGAATAATTATATACCTCGGAAAAATTACATTCTTTTAAAATATCTTTGCATTTATTTTCCCAAAATATTTCATTGTTCCTTTCAGGAGGAACAGCTAAAACATAGGGTGTTCTGGCTGGGATCCTATCAAAACCATAAATTCTGCCTATTTCTTCTATTAGATCTTGAGGGATAGATAAGTCTTTTCTGAAAGTGGGAATTTCAATAAGTAATTCTTCTCCCTTTGAAGATAAAATCTTTAATTCAAGGTTTTTTAAAATATCAATGATTATTTTTTTATCTATTTCAATTCCTAATAAACTTTTTACTTGACTTAAATTAAGCTTTATTTTTATAGATTTTACTTTGCGAGGATAAACGTCTATTACTCCCTTAGCAACTTTTCCGCCACACAAGTCTTTGACTATTTGAGCTGCTCTATTAATGGCAAGAATAGTTAAATTGGGATCTGGCTCATGCTCAAACCTTAGAGATGCGTCAGTCTGAAGAGATAGTTTTTGTCTTGCTCGGCGAATAGCAAGCATATCAAAATTAGCCGACTCAATAACTATATTCTTAGTCTCTTCTGTAATTTCTGCTTTTCTCCCTCCTTTTATCCCGGCAATAGCTAAAACATCTTTTTCGTCAGCTATAACTAAAACATCTGATCCTAATTTGTATTGATTGTCGTCCAAAGCATCTATCTTTTCTCCCCTTTCTGCCTTCCTGACAATTATTTTCTTTTTTTCATTCCCTGCCAACTTATCTAAATCAAAAGCGTGAAGGGGTTGCCCTGTTTCAATCATTACATAATTAAGAATGTCAACTATGTTGTTAATTGATTGTAATCCCAATACCTCCAGTCTTTCTTTTATTCTCTCGGGAGTCTTGTCTACTTTAACATCGATTAACACTCTGGCATTATAGCGAGGACATAATTCTTTTTCTTTAACTTCAACACTAATAAAATCAGAACCATTAACTTCTTTGTCTTCTTTAACAGAAAAAGAAGGTTTGCTCATCTTGTTTTTTGTAATCACTGAACACTCTCTTGCAACCCCAATAAATGACAAACAATCATGAGCTCTATTAGGCAAAACATCAACATTAATAAGCCAATCATTATTTTTTCTCTTAACATCTTCTACTTCAAAAGAATGTAGAGACAAAAGATCAGCTAATTTTTTAGCGCTAGGAACTGTTCCTTTTAGATAATCTTTTAACCAATTATATGAAACTAACATAATTTAAAATTGTTTTAAAAATCTTAAGTCGCCGGAATACAATAAGCGAATATCATTAATTCTGTGTCTCATCATAACCAGTCTGTCAAAACCAAGACCAAAAGCAAATCCCTGCCAATTATTAGGATTTAATCCGCCTGCTTTTAAAACATTGGGATGGACCATTCCTCCGGGACACAGTTCTACCCAGCCAGTCTTTCCACAAGTAGAACAGCCCTTTCCTCCGCAGATAAGACATTTAATATCTATTTCAAAGCTTGGCTCAGTAAAAGGGAAAAATCCTGGCCTTAATCTTGTTTCTATTTTTTTCTTAAAAAATCTTTTTAAAAATTCTTGGATTACTCCCTTAAAGTCAGCAACAGAAATATCCTTGTTTATCATCAATCCCTCTACTTGATAAAATTGAACATCGTGCGAAGCATCAGAAGCTTCATGGCGGAATACTCTTCCCGGAGCAATAATCCTTATCGGAGGATTATACTTTTTCATGTAGCGAATTTGAACTGGTGAAGTATGAGTTCTTAGTAAAAGATTTTTAGATGATAGCTTTTTTTTAAGCCAAAAAGTGTCCCACAAGTCTCTAGAAGGATGGTTTTGAGGAATATTCAAAGCATCAAAATTATACCATTCCGTTTCAATGTGAGGCCCTTTAACAACAGAGAAACCTATGGAATTAAAAATACCTTCTACTTCTCTTCTTATTGAAGTAAGCGGATGTAAATGACCAGTTTCCATTTTTTTGCCTGGCAAAGTGACATCTAAACCTGATTTTTCTTTTTTACTATCAATTTTATCCTTAATCTCGCAAGCTTTCTTATTAATTTCTTCCCTTAAAAAAGACTTAATATCATTTGCTTTTTTGCCAATGCCTGCTCTTTTTTCCTTAGAAATCTCTTTTAAAGAAGCTAAAATCTTGGTAATCTCTCCTTTTTTACCAAGATATTTTCTAAAAATCACATCCAATTCTTCTAGATCTTTTGCCTCTTTTATATCTCTTTTGCCCTTATTCTTAAGACTTTGAAAGTTTAATTTCTCCATAAACAAAAAAACAAATTCACTATTCTTACCATCTATTTTAACTTAAAAAATACTCTGTTTCAAGTATAAAATCTTAGTGGAAAACCAATAAAAAAAAGGGGGGTAAATCCCTTTATTCTATCAATTCAATTCCTTCCTCCTTTAATATTTCCTCTAATTTTCTAGAGGGTTTTTTCGTTATTATTTCTTTAATCAAAGGACTGTCCTTTGGAATACTCATATCTACGAGCGCCATATAAATTTCATTCTTTTTCTTTTTTGGCAAGCAGTCTATTATTTCTCCCAAAGGAATTGGTGTTGGTTTTATCTAATCACCTCCATTTATTATAGTACAACATTTAAATATTTTTTCAACTATTCATCAAGTTCTATATTAGATTTTAAAGCTTCTTTAGTATAAAAATTATAAGGACTCCAAAGCATGTAACCAGCATAATCATCACCTGCTGCATCTTCTACTGCCCTTATTTCAGCCTTAACCATTTCGGCGTCATACTCCGTCCCCAGATTAAAATCTTGAAGCCAGGGCCGCAATATAATTTCATCCGCTCTATTATGTTTTTTTAAGCGATCCAGGGCAACACTAATTGATTTTTCAACTACTTCATAAGGATATTCTGCTGGATTATCATATCCTAAAAAACCGCTACTATAATGAGAAGGATAAACCATGGGACAAATGTAATCAAAATAATCATAGGCATCTTCAATGATTTGCCCAATACCTAAATCATTGTGGCTAACCGTAGAAAGCCCGAATAAATTAACTGACAATATTGCTTCCGGCATTTCTTTCCTAAGATAAGCAAAAAACTCTTCCATCACTTCGTGTTTTTTAACTTCTCCTTTCCAAAAGGGAAAAACCATATCTTTTAAATTACCATCCGAGGGAAAACGGACATAATCAAAGTTTATCTCGTCAAAACCCTGATCTAGCGCATCTTTTGCAATAGATATGTTATAATCCCAAGATTCTTTTCCAGCAGGATCAATCCAAGCTAACCCAAGATTATCTTTCCATAAATTATTAGAAGTAACTGGAATGGTTATTAATTCTTTACTGAGAATAGCTAAATCATTTCTTGCTTTCGCCAAAATAGGATCTTGGAAAACAGTAATTCGAGCAATAACATAAAGATTATCGTCATGAAATCTTTTAATTAAAGAGTTAATATCTTTAATTCTAACTTGCCTCACTCCATATTCCTCTACTTTTTCAACTTTAGTATCGTAGGCAACATAACCAGAAAAATCCTTAACATCGATAACAACTGCGTTGATATCAGTTTCCTTGGCTAGGTTAATTACATAATCAATATAAGTTTCTTTGCTGGCAGACCAGCTGGTCATATAAATCGCTCTTACTATTTCTGGAACAGGAAAAGAACTGCCCTCAGAAAGATCATCTATTTCAGGCTCTTGAGAGTTGCTCTTTTCACTTAAAAGATATTCTTTATCTAAAACAGATGAAGTTAATTTTAATTGATTGCTTTCTTCAACAAAATAATCACCATTAAAAATAAAAAAAACTCCGCCTATTGAGAAAGAAGTAATTAAAAAAGCAAAAATAACACATTTATTAACTTTCATTGACCCAGATAATTAAAAAATATTTAGAAATATATTAATCACTCTAACAAATTTATATTCTTAACTGAAACATATTCTCCCTCTCTTGTCCCAAAAACAAAAACTTTTTCTCCGATTAAACTATTATCAATAAATGGTTCGCAATTATTTTCTCCCATAAAATCACACTTTGTTTCTTTGTTAAAAACAAGCATAACGCTTAAGCCTGGTGCACCAGGCTCTTCGTACGATAAGTACCAACCCTCATTAAGACCAGGCATATCTTTTACTAAATTACCTCTCTGACTAAAACTTACTTCTTGTCCTTTCTCTACCGAAAAACACTCCCCTCCTTTACACTTACATTCATTTTCTAAACAAAAAGAATCAACTGAATCTATTTGAAGACACTCCAGGTTATCTGAATCAGCATAAAAAACAATTGTCTCGTTAACACAAATATTATGATATTCTTTTTCTCTAGAAACTAAAAGGGTATCACAGCAAATACAATCAGAATCATTTTGACAAGTTATTGGTAAAAAATCCTTTTTTTCTGGTATTTCAAATTCTGAAAATTCAGATCTAACCTTCTCAATTTCTTCATAAGTTAATTTGAATTGGAAATAACTAATCATTCCTACCGCTATTGCTAAAATTAAAATAATAAAGATGGCTATTTCTGTAGATATTTGTTTGTTCATTTTATTTATAAATAAAAGTTTATTATCCTATTTTAATACAAAAATCACTATCGTCAAAGAATATTATTGAATTACCTTAAATTCTTTTTTAATTTCCATTATCCGATCAAAAGATTCAGAGATTCTCCCTTCTGAAATCTTTCCATCCTTTACTGCCCTATAAATAATTTCTTTAACTTCACGAGCTAAATTTTCGTTAAATTCTTCCGGTCTATTATTTGAAAATAAAAGAATATCGCACCCGGAATTTATTGTTTTTATTATTGCTTCTTCAAAGCCATAATTATCAGAAATAGCTCCCATCTGCATATCGTCTGATATAATAAGACCATTAAAACCAATTTCTTCTCTTAGCAATTTATTCAAAAAATTATAGGAAAGGGTTGCAGGATATTCTTCGTCTACTTCCTTGTTAATAATATGGGCTGTCATTACTGCGCCAAGCAATCCTTTTTCTTGAAGATTGATATAAGGAAATAATTCTTCTTCTTTAAAAGTGTCCGTTACGTCTACTAATCCTAAATGACTATCGGAAAAAGAACTACCATGACCGGGAAAATGTTTAACTACAGCAATGATATTGTTCTGAGCATGACCTTCTATAAAAGCCTGAGCATGTAATATTACTTCTTGGTAATCAGAAGAAAAAGAACGTCCAAGTCTTCCGATGACTGGGTTATCGGAATTAATATTAACATCAATTACTGGAGCAAAATTTATGTTGAAGCCAACTTCTTGAAGTTGCTTAGAAAGTTTAAATGATTCTTCTTTGGTAAATTTATAATCTCCAATTTTGCCTAATTTTTCAGCAGAATAAAAATCAAAAAAACCATATTCTGGTTTTAATCTATTTACCTTCCCGCCTTCTGCGTCAACTGCAATAAATAAAGGAATAGAAGAATGGCTTTGAAGACCAGAAATAAGATCTTTTGTTTGTTTTGGACTTATAATATTTCTTGGAAAGCTCTCCGAAGGAATATCATAATCGAACAAAACCACTCCCCCAATCTTCACTTCTTCAATAATCTTTACAATAATTGAATCTTCATTTAATTCTGTTCCGCGAAATCCTATAATTATCATTTGGCCTATCTTTTCTTCTAATTCTCCTTTTTCTATAAAATTACTTTCATAAACTTTTGGCTCACCATTGCAATCGCAAGACAAATCATCTTTAAATAAAAAAATAAACAAAGAAAAAGAAACAATCAATAATATTAAAAGTAATATTTTATTTATATTCATAGCTAATACAAAAATAACTTTATTAATTTAAGGTCCTTGATTATCCTGTTAACTATTTTCATGATAAATCATTTTAACAAAAAACGTCTGACTAAAAACGCTCCAAATTTATTATTAATTATACATTAAAAGGAGAAAAGGTTTTCTAAATAGAAAACCTTTTTATTGTGATTATTGCGGCAAATTAATTGTATTAATTATTTTTATAGACAATTCTATCAGATTCAAGAAAAGTTCTTGAAGCGCAGAAAACACCGTTGGAAAAATAATCCATAATACAATTATAAGAACCGCGAGATGTAGTGGTTTCATGGGCAAAGAAAAGAACAGGAGTTATTTTAAACAGATGTGACTAGTATCTGCGAGATATGTACAAATAACACATCTCTATTCCTATTAATTTCTACAAATACTCCCACAAAACCTTTTTAAACTTTACAAAGAGCTATTGTTATTATAGCAAAGTAATTTATTTTCGTCAATAATTATAAAATCACTTTTTTTGCGAAATAATTTTTTTACAAGAACCGCCAAGCAATTTTAGAATTTTTAAATAAATTTATTTAAACCTAAATTAATATTAAATCAGGTAAGGAAACTATTAAAGTTGATCTGGCTTATCGCTAAGCTGCTATTCATTATTAGCAATAATAATATTGATCATTCGCATCTACAATAAGCCCAACGTTGATAATAAGGTCCACATCTCCAACCAAAGTTCTGAGTTAAAGGAGTGTTGATATTGCCCGTACTCTCCAAGCAACCAGCCGCATTCCGATTCCAATAATGCCCATCGTTACAAGTAGCATTTAATCCAATACTCTTAGCTTCAAGACCAAGTTCCGCACATCTTGCTGAACACGATAACCATTCTCTCCAGTTATCATCTTGACATGTGCCACAACTTAAATAACAAGGTGCGCATCCCTCATTTTTAACTCCTTGTTCACTGGCAGAAAAAAAGCCCCCTCCTTCCAACTCAGCCCAAACACAATATAAGCTTCGATCACTAGCATTGCTTGCAACGCAATAATTTACACCTGCAATATTATTGCATTCACTGTTTCCTCCCCCTGGATCTTTTGGCCAGAGAGCTAAATGATCAGGAGTTGGATTCTCTCCGAGTGCCATCCTGTCGCTGATTCCTGATTCAGAAATTAACTCAGGATACTCTTCGTTGATAACGTAATACATTTCCATAGCCCACATGATATGCCTAATGTCAGATTTCCTTCTTGCGTCTCTTGTGCCTAAATACTCCAAGGAAGTAGAATATACTTTTATTCTTGTTTTGTTCTCGTTTTCATACCCAATCATATATCTTTCTCCCGGGCTTGGATCCTCGGGAAGCTGAGCGATAAAGATGGGGACCAGTTCGTCTTCGCATTCGGAAACATCTACAACTTGATTATAACCAGGAACACAATCAGGATATCTCCCTTTATTTTCTATTTGATAGATATAAAATGCGTTTCCTATAGAATTAATATGTCCTTCCCTGGTAGTATTCCTTGCTTGCTCAAACTGACGAACAGGATTAATGGCTATTATTGCCACTGCAGTAATAATAGCAAGAATGCCAATAACAAGAACTATTTCTATTAATGTAAAACCTTTACTTTTAGATAAAAATAATTTCACTTTAATATAGTAATTGTTAGTAAAATATTAATTACTTTACTCTACCAAAAAATCACCCCTATTACGAGGTGGATTTTCTTTGCAGGGATTACCGGACGATTTTCGAACTTTTGAGTGGGTGGATTTTAGTGGGAATTATGAAAATTTATTCAATTTTATTTGATTTTTTAAGATCATGTTTACCGCAAAGAATTTGGATATTTTTAGAATCAGAGCTTGGTCCTTCTTTAGAAAAAAAGGGGGAAGACATGGTCAAAATGTAAATTTTCAGTTGTTCTAAATTTTACACATTTGCCACTATCTCTTTCCCAAACAATCTTTTTAGTTTCTGTACAGAACAATACTAGAACCTGGTCAGTAAAGATAAAATAATATTTATTTATTTTTATCTTCGTTTCCACTTTTTTTTAAAAAACCCCTTTCTTCTAATATTCTTCTATCTTCTTTTCCTCTTTCATCTTTTTCTTACAAATCGTATGATCTACTCACGCTTGAATTAAAAATATTAGGGCCAACTCCTATTCTTTTTCTTTCTAAATCAGACTGGCTTAGATATGCAAAAATATATATTATCATCAATAATACAAATGCAATAATAAAAAAATAAATATTTTCATTAAGTACCGAAAAAATCAAAAAACGAAAACTAATTATACCTATCCCTATTATGATAATAAAGAATTTCCAATCTCTTTTAAATCCGTATTTTAAACTTTTCATTATTTTATTCTGCCAAAAAACCACATCTAATACAAGGCAGATTTTCTTTGCGGGGACTAGCGGACGATTTTCGAACCTTTGAGTGGGTGGAATTAAATTATTTCTTTTTTAATAGCTTTAACAAGATTATTAAAAGTTGTTTTTGACTTTGTTAAATAATTAGAAACTCCAAGTCCTAAAGCTTCCTGTATATCAGACTTCATTTCAAGCTGAGAAATGACTATTACTGGTATGTCATTTATTTTTTTTGAATAATTAAGATTTTTTAAAATATCAAAACCATTAATACCAGGAAGAATTAAATCAAGCAAAATTAAATCAGGCTTTTCTTTATTGATAATCTTTATTGCCTCTAAACCTTCTTCTAGCATGATAATTTTATAACCAATCTCTTCTAGCTTGTACTTTAAAAGCCTAACTAAAAATTTATCATCTTCAATAAGTAATATTTTTTTCATAATTGCTAAAAATTAATTTCAGTAAAAGAAACTTTTCCATCTTTAATATTATCGTTTTTTAAGTCAAGAATTTTTAACTTTTTGCTTTTTACTTTAAAAATAGCATAGTCTTGATTCCAAAGATTTATCAGGGGAGGCCAAAAATCTTTCATTTCTCCTGCTACTTTTGCCAACCTTGTTAATGCTTTCTCTATCTCTTTTTCTGACTTAAGGAGTTTAGCTTCTCCAAATCCATGAACTAGAATTTTTTTGTATTCCCAAATAGAAAAATCAATACTTTTATTTTTCATTAACACTTTAACCTTGTTACTTTTAACTCCAGTAGCAAAATAAAAATTGAAATCTTTATCAACGGCAAAAATTAAGATAGATGACCTGGGCACTCTTCCCGAGCTAATCGCAATAGACATAACTGGCTGATTTCTTAAAAAATTCAAAATTTCTTTTTTTGTATATTTTTTTCTCATAGACATGGTTTCAATTTACTGCTTCTATTTTCTAAAACAATAGTTAATTTATTTTATAAAAAACTTGGTTATATTAAGAAAAATTGTACCATCCTAAAAAAAGAGTAATTAATTTAAACCTTTACTTTATTATATCAAAATACCGCCTTCAAAATAAGGCGGTATTATCCACAAGTGATGCGGGGACTACCGGACGATTTTCGAACTTTTAACTGGACAAATTCTAAAATGAGTCATGAAAAATTAATAAAATTAATTTTTTACATTAACTAGAATTATAAACTATTTTTTGCCAATTTTTTAGGTTATATCCTGATTAAACCAGTTATTATATTACCAGCAACAACCAGTTGTTGTTTCAATCTCACGTGTCCCTTTTTCACTGGCAGCATAAAAATCACCTTCTTCTAAATCAACGTAAATACAATACCATTGCCTACCTCCTTTTCCACCACATGAATTGCTATTGTTCAGCCAATTATAATTGCCGCCCTGCGGATCTTCGGGTATAGGATTTAAATAACTACCAACAGCAGTGGGCGTAGCAAAACCAGCTTGAACATAGTACTGATTATCATCATAGAACATTTCCATGGCCAAATTAATTTGTCTAATATCTGATTTCCTTCTTGCATCTCTTGCTTTCGCTCTTGCTCCCCCCAAAGAGACTAAAACAATTGAAGCCAAAACGCCAATGATAGCAATGACTACTAATAATTCAATCAATGTAAAACCTTTTTGTTTAGCTGTTTTAATCATAATTTTTATTATCTATTACTTTTTTCATTTTACCTTAATTCAAAAAAGAAATAAATACTTTTAAGTTAAATTTTTTTATAAAATTATTCTTTATACTTTCTTTCTTGTTTCTTTTATTTATTTTTTTATTTTTTTCAAAATATCTTCATATTTTTTAGCAACACTGTCCCAGTCAAATTCCTTACTCCTTTGATTGGCTTGTTCGCCCATTATTTTTCTTGAAAAAATATCTTCTTTTAATAATTTTGCTTTTTCTTTAAATTCATTAAAATTCTGGACAACAAATCCTGTTTTATTGTTTAAAACAATTTTTGGCATTTCTTCTATTTCATATAAAATACTTGGCTTGCCACAAGCACCTGCCTCTAAAAAAATTAATCCAAAACACTCCCATTCAGACGCAGAAACAAAAAAAGAACATTCTTGATAATTCTTAATTAATTCTTTTCTTTTCCTTGAAACCATTCCTAAAAAATTAACAGGCGCGTTTAATTTTTTAGCAATTTTTTTTAATTTCTTTTCCTCTGAACCATACCCGATAACATTCAAGGGGAAATCTATCTCTTTGCTTATTTTTATTAATTGTTCAACTCTTTTATGTTTTTCCAGCCTACCCACGTAAAGCATATAATTTTCATCTTTCCAATTTACTTTGAACAACTTAGTATCTACCCCATTTGAAATTAAAACAGGAAGAGAATTAATCTTTTTTGCTTTTTCTTTTAAAAATTCAGAAATACAAATAATTTTTTTGTTTTTTAATTTTCTTTCAAAAAAAATCACAATAAATTTCCGGAAAATATTTTTTGTAGGAGGAGAACCATGCCATGTATATACAACTTCGAAGTTATTTGTAGCAGGAGAAAGCCCTACATGATGAACGTTGATTATATCAAATCTTATCTTTTTATTTAATTCCTCTATTTCCCTTCTCAAATTTTTTATATTTTTAAAATAAAGAAAATCTTTTAATTTTCCACTAAATAATTTTGGAATTTTAATTTTTATAAACTTAAAATTATCTTCTTTAATATTTGTTTCTCCGGCAAGAACAAAAACTTGATGCTTTCTTCCAAGCCTTTTAGCTAGTTCATATATTACAGTATCTACCCCTCTTCCCTCAAAAAAAGTATCATTAATAAAAGCTACCTTCATTTTATAAATTCTAAATTATCTAATTCCGCATACTCTCCAAAACTCATTAAAAATTCTTGTCTTATAAGGATATTCTCAGGAATGGTTCTTGTGTCCCATATTTTAATTGGACCTTTTAATCCTTGATAATAAACAAATTCTCCAATTTCAATACCCCGAGACCTTAGATCGTTTATAATAAAATCTGATTCAATGTGAGCAAGTTTAATTGTGGGGTATTTACCTAGAGGATCGTCCATTAAATAAAGATGAGCAAATAAACTATCTTTTACTTTTTCAGAAAGATAAACAACTGCCCCGGCTCTATCTATAGTAATTTCTCCACTAATATTTTGCTGAATAGAAGGCATTACTTGAATAAGAGAGTTTATTCCTATTTCGAAATCAAGTATTTCTCCATTTAAATAAAGATACCTTATAGGAATTCTGTATTGATTATTGTTTATAGAAAATACTCCTATTGGCCGGCTAAATGAATTTAATTCTTTCCTATTTGAAATTTCAAGTAATACTCCTTTAAGAATTGCTCTTTCTGAAGGCAATAAAAGAGAAACTCCATTTAAATCATAAATAATATCTTTATCAACGTAATTACCTCCTATATAGGCTCTAATTTCTCCTGTATCAGTTTCTTGCGTCTGCCTTGCGTCTAAAGGTATCACAGAAATCATAGATAATCTGTCTTTTCTAGATTCGTCACTTCCGATGCCAGAAAAAGTAGGATACTTCTCAATATCGGTTGAATCAATTAACAAGTAAGAAATATTCATACTCTTTATTAAACTTAAAGCAGTTTCGGGAAAAGGAGTTGTCATCAAGTATCGCGCAGTTGTATGAACAAACCACTTATTTATATGCCTTCCATCGGTTACGGTTGGCCTTTCGCCAAGTGTTTGAATCCAATAACCATAATCCCACCAATGAACAAATATACTCCCCTGGGGAGTTTTTGTTCTTACAAAATTCATTGCTTTTTGCCACTGGTAATCGTAATCAGATGGAACCATATTTTTTGCTCCATGAACCGTTGAATAAGAAAAGTAAATAAAAACATGTGCCGTAGCAAAAAGAATAACAGCAAAAATAAAAATAATTAATGTTCTAATCATTTTTCCCTTTATATTCAAACATTCGCTAAATCTTAAAATTAAATAAGTAGAGACAATAATAAAAATTGGAGAAATTATAAAGAATAATCTTACAGCGCCTCTCATTGAAACAGTTGCCCAAAAAGACAATGCAAGGAGAACCAAATAAGAAATATCTATTTTTTTAAAACACTCAATCGTTTTAAGATCTTTTTTAAAATGTGCTCTTGAGAAAAACCAAATCAAAATACCTAAGAATATAGCTAACCCTCCAAAATAAAGAATTCTTGAAAGAAAATTCTCTCCATTTAAAGTGTGTTGTGGAGAAATTCTAGAAAAAATAAGACTTGATAGAAATAAGATAAATGAAAAATTTAAAATAATTTTTTTCTTTAAATTAAAATGCTTTATTGCGCTATAAAATAATGCAATTGCACCAAAATAAAACAACCAAAATAAATACCCAAAACTTCTAAAAACTTCTGTAAAATAAGGGGCTCTATTTTCAGTAATAGTTAGCGCTATCCTCTCTCTCCCAAAAGGATAAAGCAATCCTTCAATTATTTTAAGCAATGAATTAAACAACAAAGAAGGGTTTAGAATTATAAGAGTTATAGTAATAATCAAGGTAGAAACAATTACTAAAATAATGTTTTTTGGAAAGTTTATTCTATTAATTTTTATTTTTTTATACAATCTAGTATTAAAGAGAAAATAACTAATAATCATAAAAAACAAGACGCCCACAGCAAAACCGCTATCGCTTAAACTTGTAATAACTGTTTCAATTTTTCCAGTTTTAAAAATTTCAAAAATAATAGCAGGGATTAAAAAAGATAAATAAATAATTAAATTTTTATTTCTGTCTCTTTCAAAAATAAACACAATAAAGGCGACTAATGCAACAGTCATAAATATATATTTATACCCACCCCACGTTAAACTCATGGCTCCTGTAAAAATTCCCGAAATCATTCCAAATAAAACCCATTTTCTTTTTTTAATTTCTTTCCATGCCAAAACAAAGAAAATGAGTGCTGGCCAAAAAAATACCATTCCTAAACTTTCTAATTCTGGAATTCCAGCAATTGTTCTGTAGAGCATAGAGGGTGCAAATGAGTAAAAAAATGAAGCAATGGTCGCACCAGTTAAAGATTTTTTTATTGAAAACTTAAATGAAAAAATAAAATATACAAAAAGAAAAAATCCGATAATAGACATTAAAAAGAAAATAACTGGCGCAATAATTGCTGCATAGGTCACAGAAAACTCTCCAAACAAATTAATAATCTTATAAATGCCAAAAATAGACCAGGGCATAAGATTTCTATATACGTATTGATTAAATGCACCAAGGGGAGCCTGTCTAAATAAATCAATTCTGTTAATGCTCCCCCTGCTTATCTCAATTGCATTTCTTAAAAATAAATAAGGATCTAAATCTGGCCCAAGTATCCAGTCATTTGTTGTAATATCTTTCAATCCACCCATGTTTGATATTCTTACAATGACTGTTATGAATAACAACCAAACAATTAACGGAAGGAACATTAGTTTATATTTTTCAAAATAAGCCAAAATTCCAGACAATAAAAACATTAGCCCCAAGAAAAACCACCAAAAAAAAGAAAATATACCTAAAACATCTTCAAAAAAAACACTCCCAAAAAAGAAATTAATATATCTAAATAAGCTTATGACTAGAACAAAAAAACCTAATAAACAAAATACAAAGACATAATTATTCTTTAAAATAATCTCTTTGAAGCAATCTTTTATTTTTTTCTCTTTTTTAACAACCACAATAAAATAAATTTATTTAAAAAGTTTTAATTTAATTTTAATCAATCATAAAAAACCCTATTAAAATAAATAAAATCTGAATTGTAAATATAAAATAAACAACATCTTTTTCGTAAACTTTTTTCTTGAATTTTTCTAAAAACCATATTGAAAAATGAGTTATTCCATAAATCTTTTTATATGGTTTTTTCAAACTTCCATCTTTTTGAGGAATTCCAAAAGATTGTTTTTTTAATCTTCCTCTTAATTTTAAAATCATTTCAAAAAAATAAGGAATAAAAATAACTAGTGCAATTTTTCCAAAATCTCCTAAAATAGCCATCCCAGCTATTAGAGCTCCAATTGAGTAAGTTAAAATATCTCCCGGAAAAACCTTTGCGGGAAATTTATTATAAAAATAAAATACAATTAATGAAGAAACCATGATCAATCCAATTAAGGCTAGCCACGTACTTCCAGTCACATAAGAAACATAACTTAAAAAAACCAAAATCAAGATTCCTTGTCCAGATTCCAATCCATTAAATCCAGCTAAAAAATTATAAGTTATGGCTACACCCGCAACGCCTAAAGGGATTAAAACTAACGGGAAAAACAATCCAAGATCAACTAATCCTAAAAAAGGCACGTCTACAAAATTATTTCCTAAATTTATTATAATTAATGGAATAGAAGCAATTAAACTTAAAAAAATCCTTGTTTTTTTCGAAAGATTTTTATTTTTCCATTCCAATAAATCATCTAACAAGCCAATAATTGACAAGTTGAAAATTACAAATAATAATGCAAGCGATTGAATGATAACTAACCAGTTATTTTCAAAAAAAAGTATTTGAATTGTAATATAAGACAAAACACCCAAAATAAAACCAGCCATAACAACCACTCCACCTGAAGGTGCAATATTCTTATGTTTCCCAATGGGATATTTATTCATATCGCTCCAGACCAATCCAATACTTCTGCACTTTTTAATCCACCAGGGCAATGCAATTAGACAAAAAAGAAAACTCACTATCACAATTAAGAATAATAACGGATTCATATTATTTTAACATTAAAATTTTTAAATCTTTTAGCTGTCTTTTTATATATCCTCCAACATTAATTTTGTCTTAATCAGTTAATGTTTCCTTATTCTACTAAAATACCGCCTTCAAAATAAGGCGGTATTATCCACAACTGATGCGGGGACGACCGGACTCGAACCGGCGATCTCCTCTGTGACAGAGAGGTGTGTTATCCAGCTACACCACGCCCCCATGAATTTTAATAAAATCATCAAAAACCTTTTTCTTTCTTTTCATGTATAAATAATTAGAAAGATTATCATATAAAAAATGATAAATTTTAAGAGCACTAAACGTACTATAGTGCAATCTATAGGCTCTGTCAAGATATTTTATGGAAGCACTAACTTCTAAAATATCTTGGAGTTTATCTCTTAACTCCTTTAATAAGTTTTTACTCCCTGAAGTAAATCCTAAGATAAGGACGGGGTAAGGAGAAGGACGATCATTTTTATGAGAATAACCTTTCCAAATATTTCCATCTCCATCAAAATATCCTCTAGTAAAATCAGAAAGATATTCTAAAGGAATACGGGGCAACGTTACTTCTTTACTTTTGTTGGGAATCATTCCTAGATTTAAAAGATCTCTAAACATTTCCTTGCTACCAATTTGAAATCTATAGATTGTACTCCAATTATCCTTTCTCTTTCTTACTGTTATTTTGTGATTTGAATTCATTACATTCCTTATATTTTTTAAAAGTTCGTAATCGGTATTATGAAAATCAATATATTTCGAAGATCTTGGATTTTCAAATATGCATCCGTCTGCCAGAAAAAAACCTAAGACATAAGCCATTTCTCTAGACCAACTCTTAAAAAAATCTTCGTTTTTATTCCTAACTATCATTGCTCAAAAAAGAATAAAATCTGATTATATTTCTCTCTTAATCACAAAAACAACAAAATGCCGGGGGCAGGAATCGAACCTACGTTAACCGCTTATGAGACGGCTTTAGATGCCAATCTACTCCCCGGCAAATTACCAGGTTCGAAAATTTTAATCTTGTTGCGGGGGCCGGAATTGCACCGGCGTCTTCAGCTTATGGGACTGACGAGGTACTACTCCTCCACCCCGCGTCAATACAAACAATAATAACAAAAAACAAAATTAAATCAAGAGTTTAAAAAGCTTCTAGATTATCAAGTGTTTTTTTATAAACTTCCATTATCTTTTTGGCATCTTCAGAGCTTAATCTGTAATCGGGATCGCGGACTATATCTCCTCTCACCTTGTGAGCCTTTTTTATTTCCTCAATATTAGAAATCTGGCTTACCGATACCTTGTTTAACATGTCCTCAAAGTCAGTGCCCTTATAACCCATCCTTTTCAATACTTCGTCTGTCAGCCCGTCTGCTTCAATAACAGCCAACTTGTACTCTGATTCCAGTCCTGTGTCTAGCCTTTTAGCAATATCTTTCCAGATAGAACCAATACTTTTGCTTCCGTAAGGCTGTTTTGATAAAAATTCATGAGTCCTCTCTCCAAAAGCATATTGAAGCCAATGAGTATTTCTAAGAAAATATATAATACTCACCAGAAAAAACAAAGAAACACCAATAAATGCTAATTTCAAAACAAAGAAAGTTGTTTCAAAGGGAGGATCGATCAAAAAAGAAAACATTTCTGAGGGATTAAAATTTATGTTACTTTCAAACATATTATTTATTTATTTTCTCAAAAATTTTACCTAATTTCAAAAGTTTTTTGTCCTCAAAAGCATTACCAATAATTTGAAGCCCTATAGGTAAATCTCCTTTCTTTCCGCAAGGCAAAGATATTGCAGGCAATCCTGCTAGATTTACTGCTGACACTAAAATGTCAGAAAGGTACATAGATAATGGATCAGAAATCTTTTCTCCAATTTTAAAAGCAACCGTAGGAGTAGTAGGAGTTATTATAAAGTCAACTTTATTAAAAACATCTCTAAAATCTTTCCTAATTAAAGTCCTTACTTTCTGAGCTCTAAGATAATAAGCCTCATAATAACCGGAAGACAATGAATAGGTACCAAGCATTATTCTCCTGATCACCTCTCCGCCAAAACCTTTTTTCCTGGAAAAAGAATATACCTCTTTCAAGGTTTTTGCTTCCTTGTCGGAAAAACCATACTTTATTCCATCATAACGAGCTAAATTAGACGAAGCTTCCGAGGGCATAATAATATAATAGGTTGCAAGAGCATGGTCGGTACAATGAGGCAATGAAACTTCTTCTATTTCTGCTCCTTCTTTTTCAAACTTGCTTATTGCCTCTTTAACTTTTTTCTCAACCTCTTTGTCGATTCCTTCAACAAAATACTCTTTTGGAATACCGATTCTCGCTCCTTTCATGTCAAAATCTTTATTTTCTTCTTTCAATTCTACACTAGTAGAATCTTTGCTATCTTTCCCTTTAATTATATCAAAAACAATCTCTGCATCACCTGATGTCTTAGCCAAAATTCCAACCTGATCAAGAGATGAAGCCATAGCAATCAATCCATAACGAGAAACCGAGCCATAGGTCGGTTTGAGACCAACTATTCCGCAAAAGCTAGCGGGCTGGCGGATAGATCCTCCTGTATCAGAGCCAAGCGAAAAACTAGCCAACCCTGCCGCAACCGAAGCAGCTGAGCCTCCGGAAGATCCTCCCGGAACTCTTTCTAAATCACAAGGATTATGAGTAACTCCAAATGCAGAAAATTCAGTCGAAGACCCCATAGCAAATTCATCAAGATTAGTCTTCCCTAAAATTAAAGCGTTTTCTGCCAACAGTTTTTTTATTACCGTGGCGTTATAGGGAGCAAAATAATTTTCCAAGATCTTTGAACCGGCAGTACACTTCATTCCTTCAACTAAAATAATATCTTTTACCGAAAAAGGAATGCCTGTCAGCAAGGAAATCTCTTCTCCGCCAGAAATCAACCTATCTACCCTTTTAGCATCAGCTAAAGCTCCTTCTCTATTCAAACTTAAATAAGAAAATATCTTAGAATTTTCAGTTTCTATTTTATCAAAAAAAGACCTAACCACCTCTTCAGTAGAAAACTTTTTACCCACTAATCCTTGATTTATCTCTTTGATTGTTAAATCAGAAAAACTCATAATTAAAATATTGTTTTCACTTTAACATAACCTCTTTTTAAAGCAGGTGCCAATCCTCTTAACTTTTCTACTAAAACAGACGATGACCCTTGAGCGATATCTTCTCTCATTACATTATTAGCTTCAAAAGGATGACTAGTCGGTTCAACCTGTTTTGTATTTAGTCTTTTAAGCTTTTCGATATAATCTAAAATAGAGGAAAGTTCTCCCGCGAATCTTTCCTCTTCTTCTTTAGACAATTGAAGTCGAGCTAGCTCGGCAACATGTTTTACTTCTTTTTTGTCAACCATAATTAATTATTTGGGAGGTTCAAAAGAAGAAGTTTCAGCGAGAACCTCTCTTAATTCGTCAATGTTTTCTAAAACAATACCTGCTCCTCTAACTACAGCCGTTAAAGGGTCGTCAATGATATTGATTTTAATCTTAGTCCTTTTATTAATCAAAGTATCTAATCCTTTCAATAAAGCTCCTCCGCCGGCAAGACAAAGCCCTCGAGACATGATGTCTGATAAAAGCTCTGGAGGAGTTTCTTCAATGGTAGTTTTAATTGAATCAACAATTTCATTTACTGATTTTGACATCGCTTCTCTAATATCATCGTCGCTAACAACAATTTCTTCAGGAAGGCCGGTAATTAAATTCCTGCCTCTCATAGACATTTCTTTCTTCTGTTTCATTGGAAAAGCAGAACCAATAGCTATTTTAACTGCTTCAGCTGTTCTCTTCCCTACCAAAAGACGATTTTCTTCCTGAACAAAATTAATAATATCATCATCTAGTCGATCGCCGGCAATCCTTAAACTTTTTGAGGTGACTATTCCTCCAAGAGAAATAACCGCAACCTCAGTAGTGCCCCCTCCGATATCAACTATAAAATTACCGCCAGCATCCTGAACGGGAAGTCGAGCACCAATAGCTGCAGCCATTGGTTGTTCTATTAAATAAATTTCTCTTGCTCCTGCGCTTTTAGCCGCATCTTGAACCGCTTTTTTTTCTACCTCGGTTACCCCGCAAGGAATTCCAATAATTATTCTTGGCCTTAAAAATAAATTAAATCTTCCCTGATGAACTTTTTCAATAAAATATTTAAGCATTTGCTCGGTTACTTCAAAATCAGACACTACTCCTTCAACCAAGGGCCTGGTAGCAACAATATGAGCAGGAGTTCTTCCTACCATTTTCTTTGCTTCTTCTCCTATCGCCAATACCTGACCTGTCTTTTGATTAACGGCAACAACAGAGGGTTCAGAGATAACAATGCCCTCTCCTTTAACGTAAATCAAAGAATTAGCTGTTCCTAAGTCAACAGCTATATCTTTAGCAAACTTTTCTTGAAACTTGTTTAATATATTAAAGTGAAACTTCTTTCTGGTCATGTTATTTCTCTAAAAAACTAAGAAGGTCTTTTGTCTTAACTAATTTTTTCTTTTCCTGATTTCTTTTCTTAACTTCGACTGATTTTTTATCTAATGTTTTTTTGCTAACTACGATTCTATAAGGAATCCCGATTAAATCACAATCAGCAAATTTCTCGCCAGGATTCTTTTCTTCTCTGTCATCATATATTACTTCTACTTTATTTTTTTGTAAAGTTTGATAAATTTTATCCGACTCTTTCTTAACTCCTTCTTCTAGGGCAATCAAGTGAACCGAAAAAGGAGCCATTTCTTTGGACCAGACAATGCCTTTACTGTCATGAGATATTTCTACTGCTGCTCCTATCAATCTTGGTAATCCTATGCCATAACACCCCATGGTCACGAATTCTTTTTCTCCTTTTTTATTAGTAAATTTAAAATTAAAAGGCTCGGTATATCTTTCCTTCAATTTAAATATATTCCCTACCTCAATAGCTCTTTTCCCTTCGGAAAGTTTTCCTCCGCATTCTGGGCAAGAATAATTTTCATTAATTATTTCTTTATTGACAGCAATCCCGCACTTTAGACAAGTATGGATAGTGTCTTCTCCTGATTCCGTAACGGTCTGGAACTCATGAGAGTAATCAGAAAAAGTTCCTCCCGAAGCAAGAGTTAAATACGTATCCTCCGCAATTCCTAATCTCTTGAATATTTTAAAGTATGATTTTTTAACTTTTTCGTAATATTCGTTAAGATCTTCTTCTGATGAATGAAAAGAATAAAGATCCTTCATTAAGAATTCTCTTGTTCTCAATATTCCTGATTTAGCCCTTAACTCATCCCTGAATTTATTCTGAATCTGAAAAACAGCAAAAGGAAGTTCCTTGTAAGAAGAAATTTGTTTTTTAACTAAGGGAACCACCACTTCTTCGTGCGTAGCTCCTAAAGCATATTTTAACCCCGTTCTTCCCTCTAATTTAAACAAAACATCAAGCTCCTTCCACCTGTTTGTCTTCTCCAATATTTTTTTAGGAATAAGGGTCGGCATCAGTATTTCCTGAGCAGACAGACTCTCCATTTCCTCAGAGATAATCTTTCTGATTTTATCTAAGGTCATTAATCCCAGTGGCAAAAAAGTATAAACGCCAGAGGCTAATTTATCAATAAAGCCTGCCCTTATCAATAATTGAGCGGCTTTACTTTCTTCGTCTCTGGGAGACTCTTTGATTGTTTTAGTAAAAAGTTTTGACTGTAACATTTATTTTACTGTTTTCTTAAGTTCCTCTACAACTTCTGGGTTAGCCAAAGTGGACAAATCTCCCATTTCACCTCCTACAAAAAGATTCCTTAATATTCTTCTCATAATTTTACCCGATCTTGTTTTGGGCAGATCCTCAACAATATACGCTGCTTTAGGCAGAGCGGTCGGACCTATTTCCTTTTTAATTCTATCAACGATTATCTTTTCAATTTCTTTTTGTGATTTTTTCTCTTTCAAAACAACAAAAGCTATCGGAACCTCTCCTTTTATCTCATCCGGAATTCCAATAACAGCAGATTCGTTGATAGCAGGACTATGATTAATAGCATCTTCTAGCTCTCCCGTGCTCATTCTATGACCAGCTACCTTTAAAACGTCGTCTACCCTGCCAACAATTCTTATCAGTCCGTTTTCGTCTTTAACGGCTGAGTCAGAAGTAAAGTAAATTTCTTTACCGTGTTCACTCCAATAAGTGCTTAAATATTTTTTAGGATTTTTGTAAATTCCCCTTAACAATGAAGGAGCAAAAGGAGGAAGCAAAACAAGATCTCCTTCCACGCCCTTTTTAACTGACTTTCCTTTTTCGTTTAAAATATCTACTCTAATTCCAGGAAAGGGCAATCCCGTATGAGATGGCTTAAACGGACCAATTCCCGGCAAAGAAGTCATTAAAATTCCTCCTGTTTCTGTCTGCCACCAAGTATCAACAATGGGACATTTTTTCTTTCCAATTTTTTCAAAATACCAATTCCAAGCAGATTCATCAATTGGTTCCCCTACCGAACCCAACAATCTTAGATTCTCGAATTTATGTCCCCGAAGAACGCTTTCTCCTTGCTTCTTAAACATTCTTACCGCAGTCGGAGCAGTATAGAATATAGTTACTCCATACTTATCAATAATTTCAGCCCATCTGTCTGGTTTGGGCCAATCGGGAGCTCCTTCAAAAAGAAGATAAGTGGCTCCATTCAACAAGGGAGAATAACAGCTATAAGTATGACCAGTAATCCAACCCATGTCAGAAGTAGACCAGAAAATGTCAGTATCCTTCCAGTCAAATATTAGTTTCCCTGTCCATAAAGATTGAACGCTATAACCTCCACAAGCGTGAACACAACCTTTTGGCTTACCAGTACTTCCGGAAGTATAGAGAATAAAGATCGGATCCTCGGCATCCATAACTGCTGGTTTGCAGTGCTCTGATTGTCCTTTAATCACATCTTCCCACCAATTATCTCTGTTCTTTTTCCATGGAATTTTATTCCCAGTTCTCCTAACAACAATTACATTTTTAACGTCAGTATTTTTTAATCCTTGATCTGCTTTTTCTTTAAGAGGAACAATACCTCCTCTTCTGTAATAACCATCCGAAGTAATTAGAACTTTAGCACTGGCATCTTGCAATCTTACCTTTAGGGCATCAGCACTATAAGCAGAAAAAACTACCGAATGAATGGCACCTATTCTCGCACAGGCAAGCATAGCAATAACAACTTCGGGAATCATCGGCAAATAAATTCCTACTTTATCTCCTTTTTTAACCCCTAGCTTCTTTAATCCGTTAGCAAATTTATTTACCTCTTTATAGAGATCGTAATAAGTAAAAACTCTGGCTCTTTCTTCTTCAGGTTCAGGTTCCCAGATAAAAGCAACTTTGTTCTTTCTCTTCTCTAAATTCTTTTCAAGAATGCTATAAGTAATATTCAGTTTGCCTCCTTTAAACCATTTGAAATAAGGGGGTTTGTGCTCAAAAACTTTATTCCATTTCTTAAACCAAACAATTTCTTCAGCCAGGTCTGCCCAAAATCCTTCCGGATCTTTGTTAGCTTCCTTATAAACTTTTCCTTTATTAGCCCAAGCCTGTTCTTTAAATTCTTTTGTAGGATAATAGAGTTTTCCTTTTTTCTTCATAAATTAGTGATTTTATTTTATTTATTTAATTAATATATTTTAGCAGAAAGACCTTATTAAATAAAGTTAATAAATAATGAACGCCGCTCAAGAAAGGCGGCGTTTTAACTATAAAGAAAATAATTTATATCTTCTTTCCAATAAACTCAATAAAGTCAGCAAATCTGGAAGCATAGCCCCACTCATTGTCATACCAGGAAAGAACCTTAACCATGTTATCAATAACACTGGTAGATTCTAAATCAACAATAGAACAATAAGAATTGCCTATATAGTCAGAAGAAACCAAAGGTTTTTCTTCTACCGCTAACGCTCCTTTAAAAATATCCTTTTTGGCTGCTTTTTTAAAAGCAGAGTTAATTTCTTCAACGGAAACTTTTTTTTCTAATTCACAAACTAAATCAACAATAGAAACAGTTGGTGTCGGAACTCTTAATGACATTCCGTCTAACTTTCCATCAACTTCAGGAATTACCTTTCCTATTGCTTTAGCCGCTCCAGTAGTGGTTGGAATAATATTTTCTGCTGCAGCTCTTGCTCTTCTTAAATCTTTATGAGGTAAGTCCAAGATATTTTGAGTAGTAGTATAGCTATGAACAGTAGTCATAAAACCCCTTACAAGGCCGAACTCATCGTTCAGTAATTTGGTTATAGGGGCCAAACAATTAGTTGTACAAGAACCCATGTCACAAATTAAATCTTTCTTTGGGTCAAATTTATCATCATTTATTCCTAAAAGATAGGAAGGAATTCCATCGCCCTTTCCCGGAGCAGAAATTACCACTCTTTTAGCACCTGCTTTTAAATGCTTCTGAGCTCCTTCTTTGTCTCTGAAAGCACCTGTACATTCTAAAACAACATCTACATCTAAATCTTTCCAGGGAAGTTTTTCCGGATCTTTCTCAGAAAAAACATTAATTTTTACCTTTCTTCCTTTCTTTTCTATTAACAACTTATCTTTTGTTATAGAAACATCATGATCATAAATACCGTAAACAGTATCATATTTAAAAAGATGAGCCAGGGTTTCTGTATCGGTTAAATCATTAATAGCTACTACCTCCAATTTAGGATGTTTAGCTATAATATTTTTTAAAACAATGCGCCCAATTCGGCCAAAACCATTAATAGCAACTTTAGTCATAATTTTATTATTTTATTAATTTATTATTCTTCAATATTTAAAAGTTTTGATATTTTCCCTCTATCAAAACCAATAATAATTTCTCCGTCAATTTCAGCCACAGGAACTCCCATTTGACCTGATTTTTCAATCATTTCTTCCTGGGCTTCTTTATTCTCTGAGACATCAATCTCTTCAAATTCAACGTTATGTTTTTCAAGAAATTGTTTTAGAGTAACACAATAAGGACAAAATTTAGTAGAATATACTTTTACTTTAGCCATATAGTCAATATGTATTAAATTTTATTTTTTAAACAAGAGAGCTGCGCCAATCGCACCAGAAAACTCTCCTAGTTCCGTAATTCTTATTTTAGCAAACTTCTTAGATTCTGTTAAGAAAACTCTTTCTTTTAATTCCTTGCGAAGTGGTTTAAGGATAAGGGAGCTGGTTTTTGAATAACCCCCTCCAATAACTATTATTTCAGGATCCAAAACATTAATTGCGCTTGCTAATCCAATCGCCAGATTTCTGGCAAACTCTTCATACAAATATTTAGCTTTTCTGCTCCCCTTTTTCGCTTTCTTTTCAATTTCTATTGAAGAAAGAGAAGTTTTTCTCTTGAAGAATTTTTCAGAAGCATAAACCTCAAAACATCCTTTTTTCCCGCAACTGCAATCAAAACCCCTATAATCAAAAACTGTATGCCCTATTTCTCCCGCCCTGCCAAAAGCACCTTCATAAATTTCACACTTGTCTCCTTTTTTAAATACGATCCCCCCTCCTATTCCAGTACCGATAGTAATTCCTAGGACAATGGAACATCCTTTCGCTGCCCCCATTATTGACTCAGCTAAAGCAAAACAATTGCTATCATTTTCCAGCTTTGTTTCAATTCCAAGATCTCTCTTGATGAACTTTGCCAAAGGAAAATTATCAAGATCTTCTAGGTTGGGAGGGGCTAAAATTATTTCTTTTTTACTATCTAGAAGAGACGGAACTCCTATTCCAATTCCAATAATTTCTGAATCAGAAATACCTTCTGTTAGAATTCTAATATTCTTCTCAATTACCACAACAATTTCTTCTTTTGTTTGAGGAGTTAAAACTTTTTTTATTTTTTCTTTCTGCCAGTTATTCAATAAAGCAAAGTTTATCTTAGTTCCTCCGATGTCAACGCCGATAGAATAACTCATATAATTTTATTTTATCATATTTTTAAAATAACTCCCATCTTTTAAAAGAAAAAAAAGATGATAGAATAAAATAAAAGAAAACATAAAAACCATGGAAGAAAAAATAGAGAGTCAAAGAAAAAAATTAATTAATGCAATGAAAGAAAGCACTAAGTCGGTCAGAATGATGCTGATTGGTTTTATTTTTATCTCTGCTATTATCAAGTTCCTCTTAGGAATGCCCTTTTCTTATAACGTTTTTTTGGCACTAATAATATGGCTTCTTGCAAGTTTTCCTTTTTTTAGGATCAGCGAAAAAACAAAAACCATATCAAGAATAAATAATATCCATTTCTTATGGATTATTTTCGAATTATTGCTGCTAACAATTATTATTTATTATATAGGAGGCATAACATGGATAGGACCTATTCTCTACGTTTTCTTTCCTGTTTACGAAACATTCCTTTTTGGAAACAAGCAAAAAATAGCAATGATTACTTTAACCATTGCCTTCTTGGTCGGACTGGGATCTTTACAATATTTAGAAATTATTAACCCTCACATTATTTTTCCAGGAATTAATATTTACGAAGGAAATTATTTTTACATCACCTTGCTTCTTGAAATAGGAATAATTATCTTTACTACAGTAGCTTCTTCCATGTTTAGAAAAGAATTTGAAGATAAAATAAAAGAACTTAATCTTACTTATAAAGAAAAGGAGAGAACAAGAGATAATTTAAAAAAGAAAGAAAAAGAATTAAATAAAAGAGTTAAAGAACTGGAAAAATTTTACAGATTAACCGTTGGGCGAGAAAACAAGATGATAGAATTAAAAAAAGAAATAAAGGAACTTAAAAAAAGATTGGTAAGCGAATAAGAACAGAAATATTTTTAAAAAAACTAAAAACGCAGTTTCAAAACTGCGTTTTCTTATATATAAATATTTAACAAATGTTACTCGCAACTTCCGTCATTAGATCCACCGGTTCCTTCTCCGAAATTAGGTACCGGAGCTTGGCTTGATAATACCTGAGAACATTCTTCTGGAGGATTATTAAACGCCTGACAAATAACATTTTTATATCCTTCTGGGGTTCTCTGGAACTCAGAGATAACCACATATCTGGGAGGAGCATATTCTGGCTGCGGAGTAGAAGAAAGAATAACCGTATCATTAATTACAAGGGTTGGGGAACCGCTCACTCCAAGACTATTATTTAAATAACTGTGAACATCAAATTTGGGATATACTCCGTTTAACCATGTAGATTTATCATTATACTTTTTTGTTATTCCATACTCTTGATCAGTTGCTGAAATACAAGAGGAAATTCTATTTTTATCTATTCCTGTTTGGCTTAAGCAGCTATCTGAATTACCGCTCAAGGTAAAGCAATTTAAATAACTAGCATATTTGTCTTTTAACTCTTCTTGAATACAATATTGGACTAAATTCTCATCAATCTCTTTTTCCCCATGCATAATATAGTTAACGAAATAAACTCCGATATCAGCTTTTTCTCCCAGCAAATCATAAGAAGGAAGCATTGTTTTTTGAGACTGAAGACCAAAAGGACAATAAGACATTACAAATAATTTAACATTCGGTCTATCTGTTTTCTGTATTTCTCCCCCGGCCATTGGTTTTTCTTTCCCATCTTCATCTATATTTATTCCTTGAACAAATAAAAGCCTGCCATCCTGACTGACATAAGATTCAAACTCTTCGTTCTCAATTTTAAACTTTATCTTATAAACCCCGTTCTCGTTAATTGCATCAATCAAAGAAGCAGTTACTCCTTCAACTAAAAGATTATCGTTAATAAAATTAACGGCTCTTTCTCCTGCTTCACTAGAAGACAAGACTCTTTCAATGTCATTGTCAAAATCATTTCTCATAATAACAACCAGAGCTGCACCAATTATTATCCCCGCTATAATAATGCCGAGACTTATTGAATTAATATTCTCTTTCTTAAATATATTTTTTGGTGAAATTTTTTTAAAATCCCATTTCATATTAATTTTTTTATTTTTTATAAAACCTTAAAATCTTCTCCATGAGATCATCTTGTTTAAACTTACCCAAGCTTCCTTTTTGGCATTCTTTTTCGCAAAAAGAACCTATACTATCCTTTTCTGCCCCACTTAGCAGGAAAGGAATTGGTTCATTGCAATGATCTTTTTGCTTAGAGCAAGTTGAATGATCTCCAGTAATTACAATTAAAGTGTTTTTTAATCCTATCAGAGATTTAATATATTTGTCAATCTTCTCAATAAACTTCTTTTTATTTTCAAAATCTCCGTCATGAGCGAAAGTATCTGTTGCTTTTATGTGTAAAAAAACAAAATCATGATCTTTTAAACCTCTTTTTGCTCCTCTGATTTTTCCTTCAAGGTCAGTATTAGCAAGACCAGTAGCTCCTTTCACTTCAATTTCTTCCATTCCCAATATTCTTGCCACTCCTTTGTAAAGAGTGCCACCAGCTATAAAGGCAGCATTGAGATTGTATTTTTCTTTAAAGCTCGGCATCTCTCCCATTTTCCCCGCTCCCCTGACTAAAAGATAATTAGCAGCAATTAATCCTTCGTCTCTTCTGTCTTTGTTCAACGGATGATTTTCTAGAACATTATAAGACCAATCAAGGAATCTATTTAAAACTCTGGCAGTAAATTTAGCTTCTTCTGATTCGTCTAAAGATTCTATCTTACTTACCTTTTTTCCTACCTCGTGAGAGTCTCCATCAGAAATTTTTGCCGACAAGCTTATTTCCTCTTGAGCACGCATAACTAAAACTCCTCTATGCCCAAAAGAACTTTTTAAAATAAACTGAACCCCGTCTATTTCTTTTCCAGATAAAGTTTCTGAAAAAGGTTCTGTTTCGTCAATCCTCCCCGCCCTTCTGTCGATTATTTTTAAATTATCGTCTACCGTGCCGAAATTAACTCTTAAGGCAACATCCCCTTTGTTCATTTCAACTCCAGCTCCAGCTGCTTCATAAGGGCCTCTTCCAAGAAAATAATCTTTGTAACCGAATAAGGATACATGAGCACCTTCAGAAGTAGGACTATTCTCTCCCGGAAAAAGATAAGGAATCACCAGGCCACACGCTCCTTCTTCTGCCAGCTTATCCATATTAGGAGTATGGGCTGCCTCAAGGGGAGTTTTATCTCCTAATTCAGGAATAGAACTATCCCCTAGCCCATCAAGAATAATTAGAAGTGTTTTCATAAAAATTCTATTTTAATTTTAATATTTTCTTTTATCTCTATTCCTTCTTTAGTTTTCCCAAACTTTATTTCTTTAATACCATTAACTTCTTTCAAGTCTTTAGTAAATTTATTAATTTTCTCTTTAGAAGAATCGTCGCAATCAATAACCAGTTCCTTAATTTCTTTTTTAAGAGACAATCCTTTTTCAGATTTTTCTTTTCTTACAGCAGAAGTTAAATCAACTAAAAGTTTTCCCAATTCTTCTGACTCTTTATTAATTTCTTTAATCTCCGGCCACAAACAAAGATGAATACTATTTTCCCCTTCTTTCTCCTTGAAATAAAGCTGATATATTTCTTCTGTAATGTGAGGAATATATGGGGCAAAAAGTTTAAGGACAGAAATAAGAACAAAATAGAGAGTTTGCTTTGCCGATTCTTTTATTGCCTCATCCTCTTCTCCATACAAGCGCCATTTAATCAATTCCAGATAATTATCACAAAAATCATTCCAAAAGAAATTCTCTATTAAATTCTTTGCTTTAGCATACTCATATTTCTCTAAACTTTCTTTTGCTCCTCTGGTAGTTTCAGCTAGTTTTGCAATAATCCATTGATCAACTAGATAATCCCCTGTTT
Organism: uncultured Candidatus Saccharibacteria bacterium; assembly: GCA_964445905.1. Lineage (GTDB taxonomy): Bacteria > Patescibacteriota > Minisyncoccia > Minisyncoccales > JAGGXC01 > CAYUNN01. The sequence goes on from CAYUNN010000007.1 coordinate 62,842, forward strand.
TCTTCTTCTCAAAATTTTCTAAATGAGACAGGGCAAAACGACTGGCATTCCAGAGTTTTGTCATTAACCGATGGCTCTTCTTGATTTCTTTTTCTTCGAATCTAATATTCCTCCCCAAAGAAGAGCTAGCAGCCCAATACCTTAGAGCATCAACCGGATACTTATCAAGCATTTCTTTCGGCTTAATAACGTTCCCTTTAGATTTAGACATCTTCTCTCC
>CAYUNN010000008.1:0-28831 GCA_964445905.1 uncultured Candidatus Saccharibacteria bacterium
CATCTTCTTTCAATGACAGCTACCCCCATTCCAAGAACCCTAAGTTTAACTCTTTACGGAGATCTTGATCTTTCATTGCTTGATGAAATGCCTAAAGGAAGAAAAAAAATAATCACAAAAATTATTAACCCTGATGAAAGAGAAGAAACCTATAGTTTTATCAAGAATCAAATTCAAAAAGGAAAACAGGTCTTTGTAATCTGTCCAAGGATAGAACCTCAGACAGAAGAAGATAAAGAAAGATTGTCAAAAATAAGAATGACAAAGAAAAATAGAGCTTTCTTGAGTTGGTCGGAAGTCAAGGCAGCTAAAGAGGAATACGAGAAACTATCCCAAAAAATATTTCCTGATTTAAATATTGCCTTGCTCCACGGAAAAATGGGTTCAAAAGAAAAAGAGAAAATAATGAAAGATTTTAAAAACAAAAAGGTGGATGTTCTTGTCTCCACTTCAGTTGTGGAAGTAGGCGTTGATGTTCCCAATGCCACAGTAATGGTAATCGAGGGAGCAGAAAGATTTGGCTTGGCTCAACTTCATCAATTTAGAGGAAGAGTAGGACGTTCCGATCATCAGTCTTTTTGTTTTCTCTTCACCAGCTCTTCTTCTAGAAAAACATATAAAAGATTAAAAGCTTTGATTGAATGCAGTGATGGATTTGACCTGTCAGAAAAAGATCTAGAGATAAGAGGACCGGGAAACCTACTGGGAACAAAGCAATGGGGAATCCCTGATTTGGCAATGGCCAGTTTAACTAATGTTTTTTTAATTGAAAAAACAAGAGAAGCAGCAGAAAAAATTGTTGATGAAGATCCAACCCTAAAAAAATATCCCACTCTTAAACGGAGAGTGGAAGAAATGAGAACAAAAATACACTTTGAATAATTTTATCTCATCTTTTCAGTAGGCCAAAATCCGAGATACTTTCCCAGCATCCATCTTGTTTGAGCTTCAAGAGCAGGCAAAGGAGTAAAGATTATCATAACAACGGGGACTATAAGCCATTCTAAAACCATAACTAAATATTTATGCTTGCCATACTGAGGAGGCTTGGGAGGCAGAAGACGTATGCTGAAATAAGCAGAAGTTATTAGCCCAACCATAGCTATAGTAAGAACAATCCTTAATAATCTTGGCAGATTAAAAGAAAAAATAGTTTGAGTGAATTCCGATCCCCCCAAAACTAAAGGTAACCAACCAAGAAAGAAAATAATAAAACTTGCTGTAGCCCAGGACCAGTGCCCCTCAATTGCAGCCAAAGAAAAATGAAGCTTCTTTTTAAAAGAGATTTTTTTATTTTTAAAAAATCCAAATAAGATATAAGGTATCTCTCCTACTCCATATGCCCATCTCCTCTGTTGTTTGTAAACATTGATAACTGTTTTTAAATAATTCTTAGAGATTACTGCATCCATAGAAACCGGATAATATATAGGCACAACTTCGTAATCTCCATCAAATTCTAGAAGGCACTGCCAAAAAATCCTAGAATCATCACTGACAACATTGGTCTGCCTAAATCCTACTTCCACTAAAGCTTTGAAGCTCATTGAATGAGAAGAAAAAGTAATCATATTTTTAGGATTTGCCTGATTCATTGTATTCCAGAAAGTTGAAGAAAAAGAAAATATTCTCGAAGGAACAGGAACACGCCAAATATTATTGATATAAAGAGGAATTGGTTGAAAGCTTTGCCTAGTAGGATTTTTTGAAGTTAAGTAATAATAAGTTAAACAGCTAAAATATTTAGGAAAAACAACAGTATCTATATCAAAAGAAGAAAAAATTACTTTTTCATAGGGTATAGACAAGGGATCGATCACTTCCTTCTTTACTCTTTTTGAAGCCCATGTTTCATTAGAACCCTTTCCTGCCAGTTCTCCGGGAATATTGCTAGGATGCCATGTAACTAGAAATTTAAAGAAAACATTTCCAAACTCTTCTTCAATAGCTCTAACAAGATCTTCTACTTCGCTCCTGGCTCTTTCTTCCATTGCTAGGACAACAATCATTCTATCTTTTGGATAATCTGTTTCTTTTAAAGCTAGAAAGGTTTCTCTTACAATGGAAAGGGGTTCTTTGTACATGGGGAAAACAACAAGATGATAATACTGACGCCAATCTTTCTGATCTAAATCTTTAATTCTAGTTAACCAATCAATATTTTCATGTTCTCTCATTTTGTCATAACCCGCCTTAAGCAAAAAAGACCGATAAATAACCCTTAGAAGCCAGAACAAATCAAAAACAATAGCAAAAAGAGCCACCCAGATAGGTTTCTGCCAGCAAAAAAAGAAAAGAAGTATGAGGGTTGTCCAAGAAAGCAATCCAGGAAAAATCTCAAGACCCCTATAAATTAATCTTTCCTTACGGTTATCAAAATCAGAAGCTTTTCCAACTTTAAGATAATTTTTATCTTTCATTAGAACAATATTAACAGAAAAAAATAATATTTAAAGTGATTTATAAAATAAAAAAACCGAGAATTAATCCCGGCAAGAGAAAAAGAAATTAGAAAAATTACTTTTTAATAAACTTTTTAGCTCTTCTAAATTTTTCTAATATCTTAAGAGCTGCTCTTCTTTTAGGTATTACCCTTCTTTCTTCTATCTCTTTTTCCCCCTTTTCTTTAATTTTTTCTAGAAGCTTGAATGGATGTTGATCATTATAATTCCCCTTAAAAGATTCTTTTAATATTTTTTTAATTGATGGATGTAATGACCTTTTAATAATATTTGTCATGTGCTCAGAAGAAAAAAGATAAATCTCATCCGGTTTTTCTTTAATAGATATTTTCTTGACAGCTTTCTCTATTTTTTTAGAAAATTCTTTTCTCAGCTCTTCCTTCTTTGCTTCGTAGACATGCCCCGAACCAAAGAATTGTCCCCTTCCTCTTCTCTCGAAGTGCCCTTCTTTGTCAGGGTACTGAGGAATTATTTTTATAGAATCTACTTCTTTAATTTCACCGTTATAAACAATAAAAAACCTTGCTTCTTTTTCTCCCGAAACAATAAAGAGAGCTTTTTTTTCTTTAAATTGAGGCAATTCTTTAGAAACCTTCATGATTTTCTATGATAACACAGATTTAGTAAAAATAAAAAGACTCTTTTCTAGAACAGAGTCTTGGTGACCCCAACGGGAGTCGAACCCGTGTTTCAGCCTTGAAAGGGCCGTGTCCTAACCACTAGACGATGGGGCCAATACATCCAGCATTTTAGCTTAAAAAAAATAAGTTGGCAAGGAATAATTGCTAAACTTTTATTAAATTGGTAAATTTAAGATAATATGAATATTTTAAGCATAGAAACTTCTTGCGATGACACTTCGATCGCTATAATTAGAGCCTCGGGAAGAAAGAGAGTTTCTTTTAATATTTTATCTAATATAATTTCTTCTCAAATTGAAATTCATAAAAAATGGGGAGGAGTTTACCCTTCTCTTGCTAAAAGAGAGCATAAAAATAATCTCATTCCTGTTTTTAAAAAATCACTTAAAAGAGCAGGTTTTTTAGAAAAAAAAGAAACAGAAATTCAGAAGAAGAGAGAAATCGAAAAAATTCTTGAAAGAGAACCTGAGCTACTAAAAAACTTTTTTAAAGAAATTCCGAGGATTAAAAAACCAGATATAGATTTTATAGCTGTAACTCAAGGACCAGGATTGGAACCCTGTCTTTGGGTAGGATTAAATTTTGCTAAAGCTCTCGCCTCTTACTGGGAAATACCCATAATCCCAGTTAATCATATTAAAGGACACATTTATTCAAGTTTCCTCAATAAAAAAACAAATTTAGAAAAAGTTTTTCCGGCAGTTTGCCTAATAGTTTCGGGGGGACACACTCAGTTAATACACATGAAAGATTATAAGAGTTATAAAATAATAGGAGAAACAAGGGACGATGCAGCGGGTGAATGCTTAGACAAGATAGCAAGAATATTAGGATTAGAATATCCAGGAGGACCGATCATTGAAAAAATAGCAAGCGAATATAAAGAAAAATGGAGCAAAGAAAAAATAGTCCTGCCCCGACCAATGATTTATGCTAAGAATTATGATTTCAGTTTTTCGGGCTTAAAAACAGCCGCTCTTTATGATTTTAAAAAGAGGAATAAAAAAACCCAGAAAGATAAATTATATATTAGGCAAATGTGCTTTCAAGCTCAACAGTCAATAATAGATGTTTTGATTCATAAAACAATCAAAGCCACTCAGAATCTAAAAGTTAAAAGTATTATTCTTGGTGGAGGAGTAACAGCCAATAAAGAATTAAAAAAGCAAATGAAAAAAAGAATTAAAGAAATTTCGCCTGATTTAAATTTTATTTCCTCAGAAAAAGAATTTTGCACAGACAACGCAGCGATGACTGCTGCTGCTGCATATTTCCATTATCTTCAGAAGGGAATAGAAGATAAAAAAATAATAAAAGCAAAAGCTAACTTAAGAATTAAGAGATAATTAATATTTTCAAAGGGAAGATTATAAGATATAATAGTAAAAGATATGCCTTATTACTTATATTTAATACTAGGAATCCTGCCAAGCATAGTTTGGCTATTATTTTTTCTAAGAGAGGATGCTAATCCTGAACCAAATAGAATTATTATAAAAGTCTTTCTGCTTGGAATTTTAGCAGGTTTATTATCCATAATCTTTGAATGCTTATTTTTTGATCTAACTTCTAACACGAATCTTTCTAGAAATATTGGAATTTTCATTAATATTTTTATCGGCGTTGCTTTAGTTGAAGAATATTTTAAATATTTAGTAGTAAGAAAAGGAGCTATAAATGATCCCGATTTCGATGAGCCCGTTGATGCTATGCTTTATATGATTATCGCAGGACTTGGTTTCGCTGCCTTAGAAAATACTTTAGTCTTTCTCGGTTTCACTTCCCACTCTGCCAGTATTCCTATAATTATACCCTTAGCGATATTCAGGTTTGTCGGGGCAACATTTCTTCATGCATTAGCTTCTGGATTAATTGGTTTTTTTCTTGCCATGTCTTTCTTGAAACAAAAACATAAGTATAAACTAATCGTCGTTGGTCTTTCTATCTCTACTTTCTTGCACGGATTATATAACTTTTCTATAATGGAGTTAGCAGGAAAATTAAGGATAATGATTATAGCTGTTTTATTATTAGGAATGGCAGTAATCGTTCTACTTGCCTTTAAAAAACTAAGGTCAACGGCCAGTATTTGTAAAATAAAAATTCATCATCAATAATCTATGGTTTTTTTTAGAAAAACAAAAATTAAAGAACAAAGAGAAGAAACAAAACAAAATAAAACATGGTTTCAAGCAGAAGGAAAATTAATGGTAGATGTTTATGAAACTAAATCATTTATTATTGTTCAAGCTCCAATTGCAGGAGCAAACATTGAAGATTTTGATATCTTTATTGAAAATGACATTTTAGAAATAAAAGGAACAAGGGAGAACCCCAGGGAAAATAATACAAAAAGGAAATACTTTTTCAATGAATGTTATTGGGGTCCTTTTTCAAGAAAAATAATTTTACCGAAAGAAGTAGACAACTCCAGAATTAAAGCATCAATAAAAGAAGGGGTCTTAATTGTTAAAATGCCAAAAATTGAAAAAGAAAAAAGAAGGAAAGTAAGAATAGAAGACGAATAAAAAGATAAGGATAAAATTAAAAACCGGCCACCAGCCGGTTTTTTTGTTTAACCTTGTTTGTGCGGACGGTGGGAGTCGAACCCACACGGGTTTCCCCATTGGATCCTAAGTCCAACGCCTCTACCAATTTGGCCACGTCCGCTTAAGATCTCTAATATTATACCTATAGTTAAAGATATTTTCAAGAAAAATACCACCTCTTAAAGGGTGGTATTTTATAGCAATTCAAGACTATCAAATTAAAATTCAAAAAGAATTTCTTATCAAGTCTCTCTAATTGATCTCTTATACTGCTATTATTGATTTTATCAAATAAGGCAAAAATCTAGAGAAAAGTGCAACAACAAGACCAATCAAGGCAAAGATAATGTAGTTCCTTCCTTTCGCTATTTTTTCTTCTGAACCGCCAGATGTCATTAAGGTAAATGCTCCTACTAGTATAAACAGTGTAACAATAATCATAAGAATCATGAATATCCAGTTTATAACATAAAGCAACATGCTAAACAAACAACACTGAGCTCCGTCTACAGTACCATAATCATCAGTATAATCAGCGTCACTTCCTGCGCCAGGACAGGTCGCTCCAGTAAAAAGGTGGTTAGGATTAACCCTAATTGTACAACTTTCAGTAGGAGTATCTTGAGCGAAACCTACTGCGGGAGCAAAAAATCCAACCAACAATCCCATCAGGGCCAGAGAAAGTAATATCTTTTTCATATTTTCTATTGATTTTTTAAATCTTTACGACCTTTTTATAATCTTAATACAATTATATAACAAATAAAATATTAGACAAGAGTTAACCGCCTAATATGCCTTTCAAAATGGATACTAATCCCCTTGAAAAAAGAACTATAGCATAACCAAGCAAAGTATAAAATATTATTCTTTTAGCCTTGTTTACCTTTTCCAAGTCACCACCAGAAGTTACGAAATAGAAACCGGCTATTATAATCAGTAGCGGTGTTATAACTGTAGCAAAAACAAAAATATAGCTAATAATATTTTCTAATAAATCTTCTAGAGTTAAAGAAGAAAGGGGCGAGCATAGGCAAATATTGCCAGATGGTTCAAGTAAGCCACCTGGATTATCGTCAGGATGATAAGGATCGGTACAATATTCTGTGCAATCGCTAGCCTGAACCTGAGCTAAAACAACCCCAGCACCATTAATAAAAAGAATAAAAGAAAGTAGTCCTAATATTAATATCTTTTTAACCATTCTTTTATTATAAAATATATATTTATTTAGTAAAGATTAATCCAAAATGATAACTGCCTGCTTCAAATCCTTCTTTAAAATTTAATCCTATTTCTTCTGCTATGTCTTTAACCTCTTCCGGATCAACTCTTTCTTCTTTTGGACCAAGAAGAGTTTCTTTTTTCCAATCAACTACTAATATTTCCCCTCCTTTTTTTAAAACCCTAGCTGCTTCCTCTAAAACATTCTTTTTTTCTTCTACCTGAAAAAGAATGTTGCTCATTATTATAATATCAGCAAAACCATCTCTTAACCCTGAACCGTTAGGTTTTTCAAGATCGCAAATCTTAGTTTCAATGTTGGGCAATCTGTCTAACTGAGCTCTGCTTTCAATAGCAGAGATAGTTTCTTCTTGAACATCCAGCGCATACACTTTTCCTTTTCTCAAAATCTTAGCTGAGGGGATGGTCCATCCGCCCGAACCAGCTCCAAAATCACAAGCAATCATATCTTCCCTTATATTAAGTTTTCTAATTACTTTTTCGGGGTCTAAAAACTTTAATAATTCTGCCATTTTATTTTTTTAAAAATTAATTTAAATTTAAACACAAATTACTGAAGCGACCTTATCTCCTGCTCTTAATCTCATTACTCTAACTCCTTGAGTTGTCCTGCTTAATCTCGAAACTGAAGAAACTTCGACTTTAATAATTTGAGCTTTTTGGGAAATCGCAATTAAGTTTTTCTGATTGGTTATCACTTGAACACACACTAGGTCGCCTGTCTTACTTGTTACCTTAGCAGTTTTTATTCCAACGCCTCCCCTTCTCTGAGCTTTATAATTATTCAAAGACGTCTTTTTACCATAACCGTTTTCAGTAACAACTAATAAATCTCCTTTTTGATTGGGCTCAATAATCTGCATCCCGATAACTTCGTCTTCTTTTCTTAATTTTATACCTTTAACGCCCGAAGCAGTTCTTCCCATAGCCCTTATCTCTTTTTCATTAAAAACAACGGATTGCCCTTTCTTCGTAACCAGAATAATTTGATCTCCTTCTTTAATTTCAGAAACCTTTCTTAAAAGATCGTCCTTCCTAAGATTTATAGCGATTAGTCCTGAACGTCTAACATTTTTAAAATCTTCCAGAGCAGTTTTCTTTATTATACCATTTTTTGTAACCATTACTAAATACTTAACCCCTGATTCTTCTTTTTTGCTTTTAGAAATAAGAGAAAGAACTTTTTCGTCAGGAGAAATATCTAAGAAGTTTGCCAACCCTCTTCCTTTGGCAACCCTTCCTTCTTTCGGAATCTCATAAGCTATGGCTTGAAACACTTTCCCGGAATCGGTGAAGAACAGCAAAGAATCATGGGTATTACACCAGAGGAAATACTCAATGACATCTTCTTCTACTGTTTTCATTCCTAAAATACCTTTTCCACCTCTTTTTTGAACACGATAAGATTTTGGGCTGGTTCTTTTAATATATCCTCCTTTGGTTAAAGTAACTACGGTTGGTTTCTTAGGAATTAAATCTTTTTCAGGAATTTTCCCCAGTTCCTGAGCAAAAACTTCTGTTTTTCTTTCGTCTCCATATTTCCTTTTTACTTCTTTCAATTCTTCTTCAACGACTTCGCTTATTCTCTTGGGACTTTTTAATATTGCTGTAAGTTCTTTTATTTCTTTTCTTTTTTGAGCAAGCTCCTTGGCAATTTTATCTCTTTCCATCTTAGCTAAAGTGGAAAGTTTTGTTTCTAAAATTGCCTCGGTTTGAACATCAGTTAGCTTAAAGCTTTTCATCAAGTTTCTTTTCGCAACTTGTCGATCTTTGGAAGCTTTAATAATCTTGATCACCTTATCAATATCGGCAAGACATTTATCAAGCCCTTCAAGAATATGACATCTTTTCTTAGCTTTATCTAAATCAAATTTCGTTCTTCTTGTTATTACTTCTTTTCTATGTTCAAGAAAATAATTTAAAATATCAGTCAAAGACAAAACGCGGGGCTGGATTCCATCTACAAGAGCCACCATGTTTAAATAAAAGGTTCTCTGAAGATCAGTAAATTTATAAAGTTGGTTTAATACTTTTTTAGGAAAAGCTCCTTTTTGTAATTCAATTACAACCCTTAAACCATCTTTATCCGATTCATCTCTTACATTTCTAATTTTATCTATTTTTTTCTTCTGAATGAGATTGGCAATCTGCTCAATCATACCTGATTTTTGAACTTGATAGGGAATTTCTGTAATTATAATATCAGATGACCCCTCTTTCTTAACTATGTCCGTTTTCCCCCTAATAACTACTGAGCCCTTGCCTTGAGAATATGCCGCTAATATCCCTTTTTGATTATATATCTGTCCGCCAGTAGGAAAATCAGGCCCCTTAATAAATTCAAAAATATCTTCTGTGTCAGCTTTGGGATTGTGGAGAAGATGGATAGAAGCGTCTATCACTTCTGATAAGTTATGAGGAGGAATACTGGTCGCCATGCCAACTGCAATCCCAAGAATTCCATTAAGCAAAAGCTGGGGAACAGGAGAAGGCAAAACCACTGGCTCTTGTCTTGTTCCGTCGTAATTATCAACAAAATCTACTGTGTCTCTTTCAATATCGTCCAGCATCGTCTCTCCTATAGCAGACATTTTACATTCAGTATATCTTTGAGCAGCCGCAGGATCTCCATCAATTGAACCGAAGTTTCCTTGCCCTATTATTAATGGATATCTTAATGAAAAATTCTGAGCCATTCTTACTGAAGAGTCATAAACGGCCGTATCTCCGTGAGGATGATACTTACCGAGAACTTCACCGGTAACTGCAGCTGATTTTCTAAAACCACCCGTATGTTTTAAGCCCATTTTATACATTGAATATAAAATTCTGCGATGAACGGGTTTTAATCCATCTCTTACATCAGGCAACGCCCGAGAGACTATAACCGACATTGCATAATTGATGTAAGACTCTTCCATCTCATCGGTGATATCAATATCTTTTACATAGCCTATTTCGCTTTCCTCTTTTCTTTTTTTTGTTTTTTTAGCCATTTTCTATTAATTTAACATTCTTACATCTGAGGAGTCTCAGATATATCAATATCCTTTAAATCTTCAGAAAGTTCAATGCCCGGAAAATCTTTTCGAATATCCTCTTTAAGTTTTTCGATTCCAAAATCTTCCAAAAATTCTCCATTCCGAAAATCCTTAATGTTACCGAGAGAAATTTTAATCCAAATAAGGGACAGTGCTATTCCTAAAAAGATAACTATGCTCCAAATAATAATCTTTTTTTTATTATCAGGAGAATTTCTAATTTTGTCTAAAAACTTCATTATGTTTTTTCTAAAACAATTACCTTCGTTTCATTTTCAAGTAAATTCTTTTTTTCCACAGAAAGAAATTTTTCTTTTTCAGAATTTTTTACTCCCATTATTTTCAAAAACTTATCCACTCCTTCAAGTTTGATCTTTAATCCTGGAATATTGTAATGCATGGGGATAACAATTTGAGGCTCAATTTGATTGACAATATTTGCTGCCTCCTTTGGGTCGATAGTAAAATTGCCTCCTGTCGGAATCATTAGAACATTCACTTCCCCTATTTTTTCTAATTGTTCTTCGGTTAATTCTTTTTGACCAAAATCAGAAAGATGACAGATGGTAATTCCTGCCATTTCAATTACAAAAATAGTTACCCTGCCTCTTTCTTTCCCCTGAGATTGATCATGAAAAGCGGGGATTCCTTTGATGAATACTTTCTTAACCTCATATTCCCCGGGTCCATTAATTAAAAAGGGATCGTCTTTTATAGCCTTGACATTAGAATGATCGTAGTGATCATGAGAAATCAACAGAATGTCTGCCTTTTTAATTTTAGGCGGTTTTAATCCTATTTTATCTTCATAAGGATCAATGACTACTTTAACCTCTTCTTGTTTTTTAGATTTAGTTGTCAATTCAAATAAAGAATGACCGTACCATTTTATCTTCATAATTGTTCAAAAATAAGATTAATCTTTATGTCTCTATTTAAATTTATCACAGAGTAAATTTTTTTTCAACAAGACTTGATTAAATCAATCTTTTATTATATATTGGGAAATTATGAAAGAAATAATTAAAACAAATAAAAAAGAGTCCGAAACAAAGGATTTGTTCTGTCCTCCAAGAACAGGAGAAATGATTAAAGGAGAAATAATAGGAATAGGAAAATCTGCTGTCTATCTTGACTTAGGAATTTTCGGTACCGGTGTAATTTACGGAAAAGAGTTTAAGGAAGCAAAAGAATCTCTTAAAGATACAACCGTAGGAAGTGAAATAATGGCAAAAATAACAAACTTGGAAACGGATGAGGGTTTTGTTGAGCTATCTTTAAAAGAGGCGCGTCAAGAAATGGCCTGGGAAAATATTGAACAAAAAAAGAAAAACAGCGAACTCATAAAAGTAACAATTGTTAATGTTAACAAAGGAGGATTAATAGGAAAAGTTTTTGGCGTTCAGGCTTTCCTGCCAGTTTCTCAGCTATCCTCATCTCATTATCCTAGGGTTGAAGATGGAGATCCGGTAAAAATACTAGAAAAACTTCAAGAATTTATCGGAGAAGAATTGGAAGTTAAGATCTTGGATTTTTCTCAAAAAGAAAATAAATTAATTATTTCAGAAAAAGCAAAAAACGCTGAAAAGACAGAAGAAATTTTAGAAAAATACGAAGAAGGACAAACAATCGAAGGAGAAATAACAGCCGTGTTAAACTTCGGAGCTTTTATAAAATTTGGCAAAGAAAATCTAGAAGGATTAATTCATATTTCTGAATTAGATTGGAAATTAGTGAAAGACCCTTCTGAGATTGTAGAGGTTGGAGATAAGGTAAAAGCCAAAATCATCAATATTGAAAAAGATAGAGTTTTCCTATCTCTTAAAGCTCTAAAAGAAAATCCGTGGAAAAATATTGAAGAAGAGTACAAAAAAGGCGAAGAAATAGAAGGAAAAGTCGTTGAATTTAAGCCTTTTGGAGCTTTGATTAAAATCACACCAAAAATTCAAGGATTAATTCACATTTCTGAATTTGGTTCTCAGGAGGAGATGAAAAGCAAGATCAAGGAGGGAAAAGATTATAAGTTTAAGATTAATGCAATTAATCCATCAGAACATAAAATAATCTTAGAACTTGCTAACAAATCATAAAAATGAAGAACTTATTCAAGAACCTTATAATAATTATCCTTATTTTTCTAACCGTTGCTGGAGTTTTTGCTTTAACTTCAGATATTTTTGAACCCGAGGAAGAAATTACTTTTTCCCAGTTAGTTCAAGAAATTAGGCTAGAAGAGATCCAAAAAATTACCGTTGCAGGAAATGAATTAAAAATAATTTACGATGACGACAGCAAAGCGTTGTCCAGAAAAGAAGAAGGAATATCTCTTATAGAGTTATTGAACAGATATAATGTTGAGACAGAAAAGATTAATAAAATAGAGATTAACCATGAAAAAGAATCTGATTTTATTATGTGGGTAACCCCTATTCTTTTAATACTGCCATTGGTTATTTTTGGTCTTTTCTTTCTTACTATCAGCCGACAAGCTAAAAAGGGCTCTATGCAAGCTCTAAGCTTTACCCAGGCAAAACCCCGTTTATTTAAAACAGATTCTCAGAAAGAAAAAATTACTTTTGATGAAGTGGGAGATCTAAGAGAAGCAAAAGAAGAATTAAAAGAAATAGTTGAGTTTTTAAGAACACCGAAAAAGTTTATAGAGATCGGAGCAAGAATTCCCAAGGGAGTTCTTTTGGTAGGACCTCCTGGTACTGGAAAAACTTTATTAGCGAGAGCCGTTGCTAACGAAGCAAAGGTCCCCTTTTATTCTATTTCTGGATCTGAATTTATTGAATTGTTTGTGGGAGTTGGAGCCGGTAGAGTAAGAAGTCTTTTTACTACAGCAAAAAAGAATCAGCCAAGCATTGTCTTTATTGATGAACTTGATGCTATTGGCAGGGTTAGGGGGACTGGAATCGGAGGCGGACACGACGAAAGAGAGCAAACATTAAATCAAATTTTAGTTGAACTAGATGGCTTTGAGAGAGAAGCTACTACTATTGTCGTAGCTGCTACTAACAGGCCTGATGTCCTAGACCCTGCTCTACTTAGACCGGGAAGATTTGATCGAAGAGTTGTTCTTGACCTACCGGACATAAAAGGAAGAGCTGAAATTCTGAAAATTCACTGCAAGAAAAAACCCTTAGCTCATAATGTAAATTTAAGAGAAATTGCTGAAAGAACTCCTGGATTTTCTGGGGCAGATCTAGACAATGTTATTAACGAAGGAGCGATTCTTGCTGCCAGAAAAAATAAAAAGAAAGTTTATCAAGAAGATTTATTAGAAGCAATTGAAAAAGTAATGCTTGGACCTGAAAGAAAAAGTCATATCCTTACAGAAAAAGAGAAAAAAATTGCTGCTTATCACGAAGCAGGCCATGCTCTTGTTTCAACTTTAATTCCTGATACTGAACCAGTAAGGAAAATATCAATAGTCGCTCGCGGGCTTGCTGCGGGATATACCTTGAAAACGCCCAGAGAAGACAGAAGGCTTAAAACAAAATCTGAATTTCTCTCCGATTTGTCGGTATTATTAGCTGGAAGTATAGCCGAGAAAATAAAGTTTGGCGAAACAACTACAGGATCATCAAATGACCTAGAAAAAGCTTCAAAAATAGCGAGGAAACTGGTTAAAGAATATGGCATGTCAACTCTTGGTCCAATTTCTTTCGGAGACGGAGACAAAGCAGCTTTTTTTGGAAAAGAAATAATGGAACAAAGAAATTACTCTGAAAAAGTAGCGGCAAAAATAGACAGAGAGGTAAATAAGTTTATAAACGAAGCTGCCAAAAAATCAGAAAAATTATTAATAAAGAATAAGAAAACCCTAGAAAAATTAGCTCAAACTTTAATTGAAAAGGAAACTATTGAAAAGGAGGAATTTGAAAGAATTGTAAAGAAAAAAAGAAGCTAAAACCAGAAGTAAAAAAACGAAGGGATAATAAGAAATAAAAAAACCGCCTTGATCCTCCAATGGCGGTTATTTTTTTATTTAAAAATTTATTTCAGATAATCTGTCGGATAACTCAGACACAATTTCGTATTTATTGCTGACAGTTCTTAAGTCTCTTCCGTCTCGATAAAGCTGTTTATCTAATTGTTCACCATCTTTTGTTCTGATTCTCCAACTATCATTATCAATAACATCGGCTACAACGATAATATTATTTGTTGTGGGCTGACCGAATTCTATTTTCATGTCTATCAAGTCAACGTCTAGTTCGTTAAAAGCTTTTTCTAGAAGAAAAAATACTTCTTCCGCTACTTCTCTGACAACCCTGATGTCTTTCCTTCTCCAAATAGGATCAATTGTCTCTAGATACCCTTTTTTATCAATTGGTTGCTTGGGTCTATATAAATCCCATTTGTCGCTTAATTGACCATCTTCTTCTATCTTAATAAAAGGGTCGTGCCTTTTGTCGTCCTTCAAGAAAAACTCTATCACCACATCGCCAAATACTGTTCCATCTTCGGTTTCTGGATTCCTTTTCAGAAAACTACCCGTAGCTACTCTTCTCATAACTACTTCAACGGGAAACATATGGCACAAAACAGCTTTAAAGGAATTACCCGAAAGTCTCTTTATATAATGAGTGTTAATGCCGTTTCTCTCCAAAAATCCAAACACATTGCAAGTGACGTTATTTGACCAGATCCCCTTTGTTTTGATTTGATCCCTTTTTTCTCCATCTCCCGCAGTAATCATATCTTTACTTTCAACCTCTGCAGTTTCATTGTCCAGCTTCCAAATTATTTTGGTTTTTCCTTCCATCACTTTTTCTTTTAACATTCTATCTTCTCCTTTTCTAATTTAAAAGAGCTAGTAATCTAAAGATTCTACCTCCTTGAAGCATACTATACATTATAATAGCTACTGTCAATAAAAAGGCAGGATATAATCCTGCTCTTATTGTTTTTTATAAATTTAGTATTTCTTCGTATAGTCTTTTTTCGTTTCTCAAAAGATATGACGGCAAGAAAATCTGGTTCCACTGCTTAAGATTCTTTTGTTTTTCAAAAATCCCTTTCAAATTTTTATTCCATTTTTCAATCTCCTTTTGGCTAAATTCTAGTTCCGATGAAAACTTTAGTTTTCCTTTGCTAATAATTTCTTTGATAGATTTTCTGTTTTCATCTGTAATTTTTGATTCTTGGCTAAATTCAGAAAGTAAAATATCGGTTGGCTCAAAAGACTTGGGTGGATTTTCACGCATGCTTTTTCTTCCTTGCCTGACTTCAAAAGCATTGAAAGCAGCTAATTGCACTATATTATAACTATCGTCGCGAGATAATCCTAGTTTCTGCAATGTTTCTTTGGCTTCGCTTGAAGCATAACAACCCCGAGAATCAATTATTTCTAAAAGCATGTTGTCCGGATAAACTTGTAATCCCTTAATTACCGCTGTAATCACCTTCAATGAACGAACAGTAACATGAAATAAGTCAGGCCAGGCTATTCTTTCTACGCAAGACTGTTCAATAGCTCTTTCTTCCCAGGTTTCAATGTTGTCCATAATCATCTGGAGATATCCTTTTGCCATCCTTGCCATCCCTTCAAGTTGCTCTGTCCTAATAGTATTCTTCTTGTGAGGCATAGTAGAAGACCCTTTTTGTTTTTTACCAAAGGGCTCTTGGCAAATTGGCCTTCCACTTCTAGCTCCTAGCCGTATTGCTTTAGCAATCTTACTTATAGTAAGAGTTATTTGACATAAAGCTTCAGCAAGCGGAGCATAATTCTCTCTTGGCATAATTTGAGTTGACCCATAATATGGTTCAAGGCCAAGAACTTTTAAAGCTTGTTTTTCTAGCCCAGGATCTACTCCAACATAATTACCTATCGCCCCGGATAACTTAGATTTCCTTATTCTTTTTTTTGCATCCATTAAATTGCAAAAATCTAATTGAAGATCAGCAATCCAGGTTAAAAACCTTTTGCCAAAAGTTTGAAGCTCTGCTTCTTGTCCATGAGTTCTGCCATTCATTACAGTATATCGATATCTTCTGGCTTGCTCTTCAAGGATTACTCTTAAAGAAACAAACAATTCCTCAACTAACTCGCAAGACTTTAAGAGCATTCCGGCAAAAGCAGGTTCTTCGGTATCAAAAGAAGTAATTTTCTTATGAACATGCTTCTTTAAATCTTCGGGCAAAAAACGAACCCGCTCGTCTATAAAAGCTTTGAGATCATGATGAATCTCTTTGTCTCTTTTTTCCCACCAATCTATCTCAATAGGTTTTTCATTGAGAATTTCTGCTATTTTATTGAAGTCAAATAAACTCAATTCTTTCATCTTTACTCTTGCCTTCAATACTGCCAACTCTGTTTTCTGCCAAAGAATCAGCTTTTGTTTGTCGCTCCAAATTTCATCAATATCTTTATCTCTATATCTTTCTATCATATTTTCTTTCTCCTTTTCATTTTTAAAAGATCAAATAACAAAAAGGGTCTTGTTTCCCCTCCTGCTCTTGAAATGCTACCTACTTTTTATTTTTCCGTCAAGAAAAACCCGTTGACTAGCAGGTCAAAATTAGCTAAACTATATGTGTTTACAGAGCGCGTGTAGCTCAGTTGGTTAGAGCAACATCCTTATAAGGTGGAGGTCGATGGTTCAAGTCCATCCACGCGCACATGAACATTAAACAACTCACAAAATACCAACTAGATTTTGATAAAAAAAGAGGATTTGATAATAACAAGCCTCGTAATTTAGATGATTTAATTTTTAATTCAATTGCTATTTCCGGAGAATTAGGAGAATTTCTTAATTTAGTTAAGAAAAAAATCAGAAAAGAGAAATATGAAAAATTAAGAGGAGATGAAAAAGAAATTTCAGAAGAAGAATTAAAAGAAGAATTAATTGATGTTTTTATCTACTTCTTGAAAATATGTGCTATTCTTGATATAGATATAGAAAAAGAATATTTTAAGAAGTTAGAAAAAGTTAAGTCCAGATTCAAATAAAAAGAGGGCGATTAGCTCAGTTGGCTAGAGCATTCGCTTGACGTGCGAAAGGTCAGAGGTTCAAGTCCTCTATCGCCCACATGAAGATTGATATTATTTTTGAAGATGAAAATCTCCTGGTAATTGATAAACCGCCAGGAATTATTGTAGCGAATGAAAGAAATGAAAAAGAAAGATCTTTAATGGATTATTTGATTGAAGAGAAGGGAGTTTTAAAACAAGCTGGGGATCATCCCCGTTACGGATTAGTGCACAGGTTAGACAAAGATACTTCGGGAGTGTTATTAATAGCAAAAGATAATGAAACTCTTGACTTTTTACAAAATCAGTTTAAACAGAGAAAGACAACTAAAAAATATTTAGCACTAGTGATTGGAGAGATTAAAGAAAACAAAGGGGAAACAGAAACTTTTATTGGAAGATCTCCCAAAAACAGAAAAAAGCAAAAAGTTTACTTCCCGATTGAATCAAAGTCAAAAGGAATACGAAAAGCAAAAACAAATTATAGAGTTATTAAAAGATTTGAAAATTATACTTTGTTAGAGTTGGAACCAAAAACTGGAAGAAAACACCAAATTAGATGTCACTTGAATTGGATGCATCATCCAATTACAGGAGACAGTCTTTACGGTTTTAAAAACCAACCAAAACCAAAAAAACTTAGAAGACATTTCTTGCACGCTAGCTATCTTAAGGTCGATTTACCGCAAGAAACAAAAGAATTCAAATCTGACCTTCCAGAAGATTTAAAAGAAATAATTAAAAATCTTAAAGAAAAATGACAACAAAAACTGAAAAATTTATAGAACCATATTTAAGAAAAGATTTACCAAATATTAAAGCTGGTGATACGGTTAAAGTTTACCAGAAAGTTAAATTTGGAAACCAAGAAAAAATTCAAATGTTTGAGGGAAAAGTTTTAGCAAGAAAACATGGCAAGGGAGTGCCAGCAACAATTACTGTAAGGCGAGAAATTTCTGGCGTTGGAGTGGAAAAAATATTCCCTCTTCATTCCCCTACTATTGAAAAAATAGAAATAATAAAAAGAGGAAAGGTAAGAAGAGCTAAAATTTACTACCTAAGAACAGCAAAAGGAAGAAAGGCAAGATTGAAAAAAGTAGAAGTCAAAGGAAGAACTAAAACTGACGACAAGAAAGAAGAACTAAAAGAAGAAAAGAAAGAAGATATAAATAAGGAACCCGAGAAAGAAACAAAGGAAGAAGAGAAAAAAGAGTAATAAAATGAGAAAAATATTGAAAACAGAAAAAGGGTTAAAATATCTTAGAGGGCGAGTGATGGAATTGGTAGACATCTACGCTTGAGGGGCGTAGGTCATTTTGGCGTGAGGGTTCGAGTCCCTCCTCGCCCACCAAAGGGGCGGTTAGCTCAGTTGGTCAGAGCACTTCGTTTACACCGAAGGGGCCGTAGGTTCGAATCCTGCACCGCCCACCAAAATCAGACTTTCCGATTTTTGAAAAGATACCGCGCAAAGCGCGGCACTTCTTTAAATAAGGAATTTCTAATAAAATAAGTCCGGGTAAAGTTATATAAATACACATAAAACTTTCTGTCTGGGAAGTTTTATGCTTTAAAGATATTGATTAATAACAAATTTAATGTTATTTTAAATAATTATCAGGCTGCTCTTTCAAGGGAGAGGTGTACTGAATTGGCTAAGGTACCGCTCTCGAAAAGCGGCGGCAATTATTTGCTATGCGGGTTCGACTCCCGCCCTCTCCGCTAGAACTTCATGTTGGAATACAAATAAACAATATGAATTTAAAAAAAATAATTAAATCATTTGTTACTTTTTTTATTGCAGGTTTTGTGTCAAATATAATTATTGTATACTTGTGGAATTTAATTTTTTATGGAAAAGGCAGCGTTGATTGGAAGCTTGCACTTACTCTAGGTATAACTATCGCCATTGTAGTTACAATTATCATGCCCAAGGAGTTAAAAACAAAATAATCAATAATCCTTACAAGCGCTGAACGGAACTTCAAACAATTTAGAATTAATTTTATAAATCTTCCTTAATTTCGGGTGATTCGAAATTTCGGGCATCAACACTGCTTATGTTTAAAAAATTTAAAAAAGAAAAAGAACCGGAAAATATTCAAGAAATTTTAAGTTCTTTTAGAGATCTTAAAAATGATTTTCAGAAAATATCTTCTGAATTAGAAAAACTTAAAAAGAGAAGCGAATTAGCTATTCAGAAAACCAGTATGATAAGATTTAATCCCTATAAAGATACTGGGGGGAACCAAAGTTTTTCTATCGCTCTTTTAGATGAAAACAATAATGGTTTTATCATTACCAGTCTCTATTACAGAGAAGGAAATAGAGTTTACGCAAAACCAGTAAGTAACGGCTCGTCCGAATATTCTTTGTCAAAAGAAGAAGAAACCGCTTTAAATAAAGCAAAAAATATAAAATAACAGACAATAATTTAAAGATTGAATTTAAAATAAAATTCTTTTTTGTTTATGTCAGAAAACGAAAAAAATTTAATAACTAGACCTCCTGTTGTCGCAGTGCTAGGACACATTGATCACGGTAAATCAAGTTTGCTTTGTGCTATTAAAGATTTTAAAATCACGGAAAAAGAATCGGGAGGTATAACCCAGCACATTGGAGCTTATGAAATTGAACATGGAGATAAAAAAATAACATTCATCGATACTCCCGGACACGAAGCTTTTTCTGCGATGAGATCAAGGGGAGCAAAAATAGCTGACATTGCAATCCTAGTAATAGCCGCTGAGGAAGGAATAAAACCCCAGACGAAGGAAGTAATATCTTGTATTAAAGAATGTTCTCTTCCGGTTATCGTAGCAATAAATAAAATAGATAAACCAACCGCTGATCCAGCTAGAGTAAAGTTAGAATTATCTAGAAATGATTTATTATTAGAATCAGAAGGAGGAAAGATCCCAAGCATAGATATTTCTGCAAAAACAGGAGAAGGAATAAAAGATTTACTTGATTTAATTTCTATCGTAGCCGAAATGGAAGATTTAAAGGCTGACTTATCGGCCGATCCCGAAGGAATAATAATTGAATCTTATTTAAACAACAAAAGAGGTGCAACTACTACCCTATTATTAAAAAATGGGATTTTAAAAAGAGGTGACATTATCGGAACTAGTTCAAATTACGGAAAGATAAAAATACTTGAAGACTTTCAAGGAAAATCAATTGAAAAAGTATTCCCTTCTATGCCAGCAATAGCAATAGGTTTTGATAGAGCTCCTAGCGTAGGAGAAAAATTCAAAAAATTCATTAGCATAGAAAAAGCAATAGAAAATGTTCAAAAAGAAGAAAGGGAAGAAGTTTTTCCTAGCGAACTGGAGGGTAAAAAATACATGAATATTATTTTAAGAGCTGATGTTATAGGATCTCTCGAAGCGATAGAGCAAGTTTTAAATAATATTCCTCAGGAAAGAGGAGAATTAAGAATTATCAAAAAAGGAGTCGGTGAAATAACAGAAAACGACATTAGAATGGCCCAATCATCCAGTGCTGTAATATTAGGATTTAAAGTAAAGATTAATTCTCAAATAGCTAAAATGGGAGAAGATAAAAAAATAAAGGTAAAAACTTTTGATATTATTTACAACTTGATTGAAGAAACAGAATTGTTAATGGAAAGAAGATTCAAGCCAGAAAAAGAAATAAAAGAGATAGGCAGGGTAAAAGCCATTGAGATATTCAGAACTGAAAAAAAAAGGCAAATTATCGGAGGAAAAGTAATAAAAGGTGAAATTATCCAGGGAGCAAGAATTGAAGTACTCAATCAAAACGAAGAAAAACTAGGGACAGGAAGAGTGGTTACTCTTCAAAAAGAACAAAAAAGATCAGATAAAGTTGAAAAGGGAGGTAATTGCGGTATTCTATTCGAAGGAGATATAAAAATAGAGGAAGGAAATATTTTATCAATTCAAATATATGGATGAAAGACGCATCTTAAAAATAAATCATCTTATAAAACAAGAGGTTGGTAAAATAATACTTAATGAACTTGAACTGCCAAGTTCAACCCTTGTAACGGTTACCAGGGTTAAATCATCTAATAATCTGTCATCCGCAAAAATATATATAAGCGTTATTCCGGAAGAAAAATATCAAGATGCAATAAAAGAGATAGATAAAAAGATCTTCTATGTTCAGAAGAAACTAAATAAGAAATTAGAATTAAGAGTTGTTCCGAGAATAATATTTGAAAAAGAAGAGCAGACAATAAAAGCAGATGAAGTAGAGAAAATACTTGAAGAAATAGATAAAAATTGATAAAAAAGAGTTAGATTAAATGACCACGTAGCCAAAGTAGCAAGGCATCGGTGTGTCCCGATTTCAAAATATGAAATCAGAGATCCTCGATAGTTTTAAAATTTTTATGGCCTGGTAGCCAAGTAGCAAGGCATCGGTCTGCAAAACCGATATACGTGGGTGCAAATCCCGCCCAGGCCTCAAATTTTCCGAACAGACATCTGGTTTTAAAAAGAATAAGTATACATAGAGGATTATTTTGATTTTATCTCTACCAAATGATATAGTTATCTTAACGAAGAAGAGAAAGTGGACAAAAGATTAGCTTAAGGAATCTGTAATAAAATCAACTAATCTTAGACAAGTTTTAAATAAATTAGGATTAAAAGAAGCGAGTGGAAATTACGCACAGATTAAAAAATATATCAAAGAGGCCAATTTTGATATAAAACACTTTAAAGGAAAAGGATAGAGAAAAGGATCTGTTTTCTCTTTTAAACCGAAGATCTCATTAGAAAAAATATTAGTAATAAGTAGTGACTTCCAAAGTTATAAGCTTAAAAATAGATTAATCCGTGTCGGCCTAAAACCAGAGTATTGCGAAGAATATGGGTGGGCAAAAAGAGCAGAAAATGGATGATTGCCCTTAGAAATACATCATGTAAATGGCGATGCCCGTGATCACAGAATAAGTAATCTAAAAATTCTCTGTCCTAATTGTCATAGTTTAAAATCAAATTATAAAAGGTTAAATCGTAAATAAAAAGCCCAGGTGGCGGAATGGTTTACGCACAACACTTAAAATGTTGCGGTCTTTACGACCATGTGGGTTCGACTCCCACTCTGGGCACCAAAATAAAAACCCCGGGCATAACCCGGAGTTTTTTATTAAATCTTTTAATTTAATCTTTTATCCCGCAAGAACTTCAATGTAGGTTCTTTTACTTCCAAATTCCAATGCGCCTTCTTTTGAGGAGAACCAAATATCAACATGATAATAACCTTTTCTTGGATGCATTCTGTCTTGAATAACAAAAATTTCATCTCCATAAAGTTCGGGAATTCTAATTCTTGTTCCAAAAGGGAAAAGATTATTAGCAACTATTCCGTGTTCTACAAATTTTCCGCTAGCAGTAATAAACGGAGAAGAATTTGTTTCGAAAGGACAAGAAGAATAAGCCGTTATTACAACATTCATTTTTTTCTTTACTACTTCAGTAGTCGGACTATTAATAGAAACTAAAGTATTGTCCTGAACAATAACAAGGCTGTCATCCCCTATCTCTTCTACAACTATTCCTTGCCCTTGGTTAAAATAAGCCTTTATTGGGTCTATTCCAAGGTAAAACAAAATAACTGCTGTAATTAAGCTAATTGCGGAAAAAATGGTTAAAATTCTATATTTTCTAAGCATTGGAGTATATTACTCAATTCAGGATGATTGTCAAGTATTTTTTAGGCCTTTTCGGAAACTAAAAAACTGCTACGAAAAGCAGTTTTTATGAGCGGGTGAGCGGATTCGAACCGCCGACCTCAACATTGGCAATGTTGCGTTCTAGCCAACTGAACTACACCCGCATTTATGGTGCCGCGGATCAGATTTGCACTGATGACCCCAGCTTTTTCAGAGCTGTGCTCTACTAACTGAGCTACCGCGGCTTATTAAAATACTTAAGCTAAACTGAAATTATACTATCAAATAATCAAAGCTTTGGCAAGAATAAAATTTTCTTCTTCCTAACTATAAAATTAGTGAAGCTACAAGAAAATAAACTAATATGCTTAAAATATCTTGAATAATAGTAGCGATGGGACCACTTGCATTTGCAGGATCAAGATTTAATTTGCTAAATAGAAACGGTATAATAAGACCCGTGATTAATGAAGTTAAAACAGCAAAAAATAAAGCCACGCTTAAAACAAAGCTCACTCGCGGAAAGCCATAAAGCATCAGACTTACTAAGTAAAGCAACGTACTTATTATAAGGCCAATAACAAGCACTACACTAGCTTGTTTTGTAAGATATTTTAAAAAGCGTAGTTTGGGATTTATAGCCATATCACGAATTATAAATGTTTGCATCTGAGAGCCAACAGCGGCTGCTAAATAGACAACTAAAGGAATGAAAAGTACAAGGATAAGGTTTTTTGAAAGGACTTCTTCGAATCGACTTATAACTCCAGCAGCAATAATTCCTCCAAAAAGACCCACTATCAGCCATGGAGTACGACGTTTAACCGATACTTTGAGAGGCATTTTAAAAATATTATCATAAGACGCTCCATCTACTATACCTCCGAAATGCAATAAATCTTCTGTGGTTTCTTGATATAATATTTTCAAAATAGCATCACTTGGAATTGTACCTAAAAATAAATTATCTTTAGTGACTACAGGAATTGCCTTCAAGCTATTTTTTATTGCAAGGTAAGCTACTTGTTCTTGGTCGGTATCTGCCTGAACAGTAACCAATTTTTTAGATAATAGTTTTTTTGCCTTTTCTTCTTTGGGAGAACGAAAAATCTCCTTAATGGAAACTACGCCTTTAAGCTTTTTCTCTTCATCCAGAACGTAAATATAGTTAATTGTATTAAAATCAACAGTCTTCTCAATAAGCATTTCTTCTATTTCCCCTACGCTCGCATCTTCGTTCGTTGTCGGAACATTAGTTACTATCAAACGTCCAGCTGATTCTGGAGGATATTTTTTTAATCTATTAATTGCCATATAACTTTATTAATTAACTTTAGCAAAAACTAATGAAATCAGCAATTGAAAATAAAAAAGAGGCATTAATGTGCCTCATAAAAATATTGCTATCCCAGAAATTATTCCTCCAATAATTATCATAGTTTTTCCAAGAAAAAAGAACTCCTTTTCTAGCTTGAAAAATTTATCTTCTTTTATTATTTTGTAAAAAAGATAATTTCCTTTCTTGTTATTATCTTGGCTAGCTAGAACTAACAATACCCAAGAAACTACTGATGTTATCAGAAATATAATAGTTCCCGACAATAAAATATATAAGCCTATAACTGTTCCTGTGTTCAATTTAATCCTCCTTTGTCATCTTAACTAAATTTATTAATTTATCAAGAAAAAGTCGCCCTGCGAAGCGACTAATTCAATTTGGTGGACCCAGAGGGAGTCGAACCCTCGACTCTTCCATGCCGAGGAAGTATTTTACCACTAGACTATGGGCCCTTTTAACAAAATTAATATATCATTTTAAAAATAAAAATCAAACTGTGCCCTCGGGGAGAGTCGAACTTCCATTTCCTCTTTAGGAGAGAGGCGTTTTATCCATTAAACTACGAGGGCTTTATCGTTCAATAGTATAGCAAAATTTATTCTGGTTTTCAATTAACTTATGTGATAAAATTATTGTATGATAAGACAAAATCAAATCGTAAAAACCGTTAGAAAAACAATTCCTGCAGTAGTAACCATCACTGTTTCAAAATATCTTCCTATCTATGAAAATCCTTTCAAAGAAGACCCGTTTGGATTTGATGAATTTTTTGCAACACCCAAAAAAAAGAGGAAAGTAGAAATGTCTGGAGGGTCTGGATTCATAGTAGATAAATCAGGAATAATAATAACTAACCGTCATGTAGTGCTTGATCATAAAGCTGAATACGTTGCAGTAATTGATGAAAAAAAGAAAGCCAAGGTAAAAGTTTTAGCTAGAGATCCTATAAATGATATTGCCATTGTTAAAATAGAAAATGATAAAGATTTGCCAGTATTAAAATTGGGAGATTCTGACAAGGTCAACTTAGGAGAAACTGTTATTGCTACTGGTAATACTTTGGGTACTTTTCAGAACACTATTTCAGTTGGAGTAATCTCCGGACTAAGCAGAAGAATAGAAGCCCTGGACGTAATTGAGAAAAAAACTCAGAATCTAAAAGGATTAATCCAGACAGATGCAGCAATTAATCCTGGAAATTCAGGAGGACCACTTACAGATATTAACGGTAAAGTAATAGGCATAAATGCCGCAATGGTTTTTGGAGCAGAAAATATAGGATTTGCTATACCGATTAATGCCGCAAAGAAAGGCTTAGATGATCTAAAGAAATACGGAAAGATAAGACAACCCTTCTTAGGAATAAGATACATCCCAATTTGCGAAGAAATAAAAGAAAAATATAAACTATCTGCAAATCACGGTATTTTAGTGATTAGAGAGCAAATTCCCGAAGGAAAGGCAGTAATTCCAAATAGTCCAGCGCATCAAGCAGGAATAAGAGAAGCAGACATAATTTTAAAAATTAAAGATAAGAAAATAGATGAAAAAAATACCTTTGAAGATATTTTAAATGAGTGCGAGGTAGGCGAAAATATAATTTTAAAAATTCTAAGAAAAAATAAAGAGATTGAAATCAAAACAACTTTAGCTGATAAAAAATAATAATTTTTGTTTTTTTCTTAACCAAAAAAATAGGCAAATTGCCTATTTTTTATTTCATTATTAAAAATTAACTTATAAAAGACAAATTAAAATATTGTTTGAATTATAAACTAGATATTAATAAGAATCATCCTACCTACTATAAAAGCAACTACAGCAATTATCGTAAGAGCTACCGGGGTGGGGATTGTTTTTTTGAGCATATTTATTAATTTAATTACTTTAATTTATTATATCACAAAAAATAAAAACAAGTTTTAGCTATGTGGAAAAAAATTACTTACAATTCTCTTCTAGCTTTTTTTCTAGCTTTTTTTCTGTTTTTTTACTTGTCTTGCCAAAGCCAAATAGGCTAAACATTAAAATGGATCCAAAAAGTATACCGGTAAAATTTAAAACAAAAAACATTAAAGATCCCGAGATAATCTCTTTGTCAAGCAAACTTAATCCTATTCCTAAAGAAGAAATAGGAGGAACTAAAGCTACGGCAATAATTATACCTGAAATAAGATTTTGCAAATGAGGCTTTACCCAAAAATAAGTTCCGATAATGCCAGCTATAAGAGCAACTAAAAAATATTCGAATCTGGAACTAGTTCTTAATAAAATTTCTGTAGAGGGGCCTTCTGCATTAACAATAAAAGCAATCATAAAAGAAATTACAGTAATACTAACAAAGAGTTTTGAGAATTTTACAAAATTTCTAATAACAACGTCCTTGTTTGAAAGAACAATTCCCAATCCTATTGTTAAAAGAGAGGAGAGCAAAGGAGTAATCAGCATACCCCCTATTACTATGCTTGCATTATCAAGGATTAAACCTAGGGTTATAATGCCAACAGAAGAAAATAAAAGAAAGTAAAATTCTTTAGTTATAGCACTTTCTTCTATCAGTTTTTCAACTGCTTCTTTTTTTTCAAACAAAGAAACATGGGTTAATGGTTTTTCTTCTTTTTTCATTGTTTTATTATATCAAAAAACTACTCCCGAGAGAAGCAGTTTTTGTTATCCGCAAAACTGATCCCTAGTGAATAATATCAGGGCCTATCCAACAAAAATTTAATCTAAAAGTTAAAAATATCTTTATGGTTCAGCTTATCAAAAAATCGCCCTGATTATAAGACATTTTTTCTCACAGAGTATACCAAAGAAAGATTAAGCTTATTTTAATCAAATTCACCTACCAGAAATTAACAGATAATTTTAGAACTTTTGAGTGAACAGAAATAAACAATAATTACCTCCAATACTTTAACCAAATTTTAGAAACCTCTTCTTCGAAATTATAAAAATAATCTTCAATCCGATAAAAGCCATTTTTGATCTTCTTAGAATTAATGACCTGAGCCATCATAAATATCTCTGAAAAAACTAGATCAAGAACAAATTCAGGAATTGATTCTGCATTAAAAAGATTAACAGGATAACCATCTACAAATAAGTATATCTTTTTATAATTTTCCAATTCAAGAAGAGTATAATATTCATTTTTTTCTTGTTCTTTTGAAATTTTCAGAAGAGACTCTGTGTCAAATTCTCTTTTTCTGGTAGACCCGTTAATTAATATAGCTCCGTTTCTTAATCTTAAAAAATGTTTTTTCTTTAAAATAATTTCTCCCGTCACACCAATTATTACATCAAACTCTTGTAAAGAGCTTAAATCTTCAAGAACGTTAAAACCATCTATTTTTGCTTTAAGCAACTGAACGGCTGACTTATCATAGACTGAAACTTCTGATATATTTTTTAATAATTTTGCAACCCTGCTTCCAATTTTTCCATATCCTAAAACAACTACCTTTTTGTTGTTAAGAGATTGCTTAAAATCACATTTTATAAGTATATTTTCTAAATTTCTCACTATTGATTTGGCCACATAATAGCTTTCAGCATAATCTTTTAATTCAGAGCTAGCAACAGATAAAAATGGGAACTTAAATTTAATGTTTTTTTTCTTAAACCATAAGCCATTTTTCGTATCTTCGATAATACCAAGAAGATTATCAAAATTCTTTCTGCTCTCCTGAAAATACATGCTAAAATATCCTCCCAAATCAAAACACATGAATTTTTCTTTTTTCTTCAGATTGTTCTTTATAACTTCTTCAATGGCACTTAAATTTTCTAAATTTTTAAAAGAGGGAATTATTACTTTACTGTATTTTTCAATTTCCTTTAACGCTTTCTGATCAATACTATAAGGCTTTGCAATAATTATAATTTTTTTAAACCCAGCTAGTTTTAACAGTCTAATAAATTCTATAGTATTCCTTTTAATGTGCTGGATTATAAAAAGAGATGTATTAGAAAAATCAGCTTTAGAATTATCAACAATTTCTTTTAGAACAGGTAGCTTGTGCTTATTCCTCTCAATTTCTGAGCAAAGAAGCTTTCTGGCAAAATACTTTACTTCTTTAGGAACATTTTTCATCCATTCTATTTCATTTAAGGCAAAAAAATTCAAACCGTCTGATTCGTTGTTTGAAGAAAGTTTTCCTTTTTTCACTCTACAAAAATAAACAAGATCTATATGAAAATGATCTCCTTTAATATTTTCCAATTGAATATGATTTGGTTGAGCTAAAATTCTTACATTAAATTTTTTATTAATCTTATTTCTATTAGCTATCGTTATATCTAACCCTGTCTCTTCTTTAACCTCTCTTATTAAAGCTTCTTCTGGAGTTTCGTTGTTTTCTACATGCCCTCCGGGTGGGAGCCATAATCCTAATTTCTTGTGTTTTACGAGAAGTAATCTATCATCTTTTACAATGTAGGCTTCCACTACAAACTCTTTTTCTTTTAGATTCTTTTTTACAACCATAATTTTATCTTAATTGTGACTTTATTGCTTTATTCTAACAAAAAAATCGCCGTTTTACGATTTGAGTGAATCATTTAGTGGGCAATATTAGAACTTATTTTATATAAATTTCTTCTTAAATTTTTCATAAATCCAAACTATAAGACAAGAAATAAAATACCAAAAAATTAATCCACTAATTCCAATTATTAAACCAATGATAGCTAATAAAGCAGACTGTGAAGCAGACAGAATAAGGAAATAAAATGGAAAAGTTAAAAAAAGAAAAGGAGCTCTTATTAATTGATTTAGGAAAAATATATTACTCTCAAAAAACTCACGAAATACTACTAATAAAATAAAAATTATTATAAAAATAATAACTTTTTTACGATTTGGCTTTAAAAATTGCTTTATATATTTCATTGCTATTGGCATA
>CAYUNN010000009.1:0-56963 GCA_964445905.1 uncultured Candidatus Saccharibacteria bacterium
TGTAACATTGCTTACATTCCAGTTGCCTATGGGTTGGTTAAATTCGGAATTACGATAAAACATGTGACCCATATTTGTAACATTGCCTACGTCCCACTCGCCTATGGGTTGGTTGAATGGAGAATAGGAAAACATATAATACATATTTGTAATATTCTTAGATGTTTCATCAAAGAAATCAGGCGCTGTTAGCGGAGAAGTCCCAAAGTTTGTTGTGCCCCTAAACATATTTTGAGCACTGGTTATCCCTGAAACACCGTCTGAAACGGGGGTTAAGATATCAACAAGCAATGTTGGCGTTCCTTCGTAGAAAGAAATTCTGCTAGCTTCTCCATACAACGAGATATTATACGTACCTGGATCTGAATAAACATGCCCCGTAACCCCTGTTCCTGTAAAAAGATTGTCTTGCCCGTCTCCCCAAATAATATTTAGTTGCGCAACGTCAGCTTGAAAACTAAATGTTTGATTAGCAGAAATTGTTTCAATTTGGAAGGTGAATGCCTCTATTATGTCAACTGTTACAGTAGCTTCATTAGATTCATTTCCTTCTACATCTTTTACGGTATACGTGAAAGTACTTCCTCCTGAATCAGGAGTATAAATAACTGCCCCTGACGCTGCCATAATCTCTACAGATCCATTGACGGGAGGAACTTTAATTTCTACTGTTCCTGGGTCTATATCAAAAGTTCCGTTTTCGTCATTAGCTAAAAGATCTATTACAACTGGCGAGCCAAGAGTAGTAGAAGCGTAATCATCATTGGCAATGGGAGGTATAATTCCTCCTTCGTGTATAGTTATCACAGCAGTGCTAGTAGAGCCAATTTCCACTCCTTCTACATCAGTGATCTCAAAAGATATTTTTTTAGGAAAAGTTCCGCCTTCATTATTGAGAATATTTATTGTAAAAGATTTTTGTGTTTCTCCTGGATTAAAACGTAAAACGCTCGCTTCTCCTGCCCATGTAAAATCTTCTTCTGTTGCGCTTGTCCCGAAAGGATCTAAATCATATTCAACTCTTATTGGATAATTTCTTTCGTAATTAATCTTCGTAATAATTTCTAATTCTCCATAATCGTTATTAACGTTATATTCCGAAGGATCAAAATATACGTCAATTAAATTAGAACATCCTCCAACAAAAAATTCTTTTTCTTCGCCTTCTCCTAAAAGACCGCTATTATTCTTCGCCCAAGCTCTAAAATAATGTCTTGTGCATTGAGAAAGATCAACGAGTGGTTCATTAAATTCTCCTGTCCCCCAATTGCCTGATTCACTTGGATTGTAATAACCACCTAATGCTGTATAGACTTCAAATCCTCTTTCTATTATCCGCACAGATCCTTCATCGCCTCCTGTATCATCAACGTTCCCCATAAGAGTCACGTTTGGAGCTTCTGGAGGTTCTTGAGAGAATCCTATTGTTCGAACAATGGGATTCTCAGGATCAGGATCGGGCTCAGGAGGTTCAGTTACCTCTCCAGCATACCATCCCCCAGAAACAATCTCGTAGGGATCCTTTGTTTCTAAATTAGCAAGAAGTCTATACCCCATTCCGGTAGTAGCTGATATGTACTGATAAGAGAACATTGGATCTTTTCCAAACATGGGATCCGACACTCTTCTTATATGCGGCTCAAGAATAAACTCTCCTCCAGAGTAAAGTCCTTCACAATAATCCTCTTCGCCAAAATCTGCTTCTATCTTGCACCATTCGTTCTCTGCCGTAGAAGTGGGATAACGCCCATAATCCATATAATATATATGAAGAGCATCTCTTAAAGAATTGAGCTCATTAACCCTTTTTGCATCTCTGGCCTTGGGTCTATTTGGAAGCAGCCAAGCAACAGCAAGAGTTGCTATTAAAGAAACTATAGCCACTATAATGATTATTTCAAAAATACCAAAACCTTTTTTCTTTTTATTGTTTTTAAACATTTTTTAAAATAGTTATTTATTTAAAAAATTATTATTAATATATTATAACCTTTAAAAATATCTTTGTTAAGCAATACTTTAATTAATTATAACTCCTACCTAAAAAACAACAAGCAAAAAATTAACCCTTAAATTCTTCTAATAATTCATATAAAGACATTGTGTTTATTATGTCTTTTTTCTCAGCCCAGCCCCTTCTTGCTTGCGCTATTCCAAACTCCATATGTCTTAATTGATTTTTATGATGTGAGTCAGTATTGATCACCAACTTTATGCTAGAATCAATCGCTTTTTTAATATTAACATCATTTAAATCTAATCTTTGAGGGAAAGAATTAATTTCTAAAAAAACTTTGAATTCTTTTGCAGCTCTAAGAATTTTATCAAAATCAATATCGTATTGATCTCTTTTTTTTATAATCCTTCCCGTAGGATGAGAAATAATTTTAACATAAGGATTTTTCATTGCCCTTATAATCCTTTCCGTCATTTCTTCTTTCGTAATTTTAAAAGCAGAGTGAATGCCAGCGATAACATAGTCCAGCTGGCTAAGAGCATTATTATTAATATCTAAAGAACCATCTCTTAAGATGTTTACTTCGGCGCCTTGCAATATTTTAAAATCATCTTTTTTAAAAATAACATTAAGCTTATCTATTTCTTTTCTTTGCTCAAATAATTGTTTTTCATTTAAGCCATTTTCTATTCTTAAAAATTTTGTATGGTCGCTAATGCCTAAATAATCATATCCTCTCTCGATAGCAACTCTTGCCATTTCTCTAATCGAATTATCTCCTCCGCTCCAATCAGAATGACAATGCAAATCCCCTCTTATATCTTCTAATTTAACAAGATTGGGCAGCTTGCCTTTTCCTGCCGCTTCAACTTCTCCTCTGTCTTCTCTTAATTCAGGCTCTATCCAATCAAGGCCCAGTTTTTTGTAAACTCCTTTTTCGCTCCAGCCAGCAATCATTTTTTCTCCCCTAAAAACCCCGTATTCATTAAGTTTTAATCCTTTTTTTATAGCAACTCTTCTTGTGGCAATATTATGATCCTTGGCTCCGGTAAAATACTGGAGAACTGAACCGTAGCTCTTTTTATTTACTATTCTTAAATCTACATCAAATCCTTCTTTCATTCTTATTGAAGATTTTGTTTTTCCTTTGCTCCAAATTTTTACCGTCCCGGGCAAAGAAACAAAGAAGTCCATAATCTTTCCTGGTTTTTTAGTAGCTATTAAAAAATCTACATCCCCTATAGTTTCTTTTTTTCTCCTCACCGATCCAGCAACAGAAATTTTATCAACTTCCTCAAGTTCTCTTAATTTATTTTCTATTTCCTTAACTTTGGGCAAGATTTCTCCCAAAAGAAATCTTCCCTTACTTCTCTTTAAAAAAATGATTCCTTCAAGAATGTTTTGTTCTGTTCTTTCTCCAAAACCAAAAAGAGGAGCAACCTTGTGCTCCCTAACAGCCTTTTCTAAATCTTCTATATTTTTAATCTTAAGTTTTTTATAAAGGGCCTTTACTGTCTTTGGGCCTATCCCTTCAATCCTTGTTAGTTCGTCTACATCAACGGGAATTTCTTTTTTAAGCTTTCGATAATAATCTATTCCCCCAGTCTTAAGGTATTCTTCTATTTTTTCTGCCATGCTTCTCCCTATACCAGAAACTTCTATTAAAGCTTTCTTTCCTCCTTTGTTGTAAATATCATTAACATCTTCTTCTAGGTTTTCTAAAATTATAGCAGCCTTCTCGTATGCTTGAGGTTTAAATTCCACATCTTTTATTTCCAGAAACCCCGCTATTTTATAAAATATTTTGGCCAGTTCCTGATTGTTCATGCTTTATTTAAGTATTTTCCTTTTTAAATATTTTTCTAAAATTAATTTTCAGCCCATTATCAAAAACACCGCTTATTTCATGTCTTAAAAAAAAGAGGATAGCTGTTGCAAATAACCCTATTATGCCAGCTCCAAGGAAAACAACATAAAAACCGTAAATACTTACAGTCCAGCCCCCAACAGCTCCAGCAATTCCCACTCCCATCCCAAAAGAAGCATCTTCTATGCTCCACTCTGTTGCTTCTTTCCCTTTATCAATATGACGCGTGAAAATAGCTCTCCAACTGGAGACAGAAATGGCAACGCCGCCTCCGTAAATCGCCTGAAGTATAAATATGTGCCAAGGAAGTTTAGCAAAAATATATCCAAAAAGAACCAGACTAGCAATAAAAAGACCTAGAACTAAAAAGAAATAGTCATCCTTCTCGCTTGGAAGGCTGTCTATGAAAATTCCTATCGGAATTGCTAAAGCAGATTTTGAGATCCAATATATTGCTACGGCAATACCAACTATAAAAATAGATCCTCCTTGAATATTATCAACAATAAAAATAGCAAAAATAGGATTAATTAACCCCCAGGCAGACCAAAAAGAGATATCGCTTAAAATTAAGTATTTTATAACTTTATTAACTTTGATTTTCATCCTTCTATAATTTTTACTATAATTTCTCTTTCTCTCATTCTATTATCAAAATCCAAAAAAACAATTTGCTGCCAAGCGCCAAGCATCAACCTTCTCTTATTAACAGGGACAGCTAAAAATGGATTGATCAGAGCGGATCTAATATGAGCATAGCCATTACAATCTCCCCATTTTTTACAATGATCATAATCTTTAGTCATCGGAACGAGATTATCTAAAATTCTTTTTAAATCATTAACTGCCCCGCTTTCATATTCAAGAGTGGTAAGCCCCGAAGTTGAGCCAGGACAAGAAATAAAGCAGACTCCTTCTTCCGTTCCTGACTCTTTAATTATTCCAGAGACCTGATCTGTAATATTAATAACATCATTAAATCCTTTTGTTTTTAAAATGAAAGACTTATTCATATTTTTCTTCTTTTAAGTCGCCTATCTCATGAGCATCATTATTCTTATAGTTTTCTTTTGAGTAATAATCTTTATCTTTTGGAGCTTCCAGAACCTTTATTCTTTCCTTCAGGGTTTCCATGGCCTTAGAAAGATTTTGAATAATTAAATTGATCTGATTATCTTTATTCCTATAATCTTCTTCTAATTTTTTTTTCGCCCTGTATTCATCTTTTAACATATCAAGATAATCCTTGTTTACCTGAACATAGTCCTGACCATGGTCAGGAAATTCATTTTTTATTTGACTATAGTCAGGAACAGGGTTCTGACCCATGTTCATCTGATTATTAAAAGATTTCTGACTATGGTCAGATGGTTCCTGACCATGGTCAGCTGATTTTTTAAAATTGTTTTGCCTTTTATTTTCAGCGTTTGCTCTTGATTCTTCCTGAGCACCCCCTTGACCGTACTCAGAACTCTCCTGACTATGGTCAAAAGACCTTTGACTATAGTCAACTTTTCTGTGAGCATAGTCAGCTTTAATATGAACACCCTCTTTGACCATAGTCAAAAAATCAGTTGAGTACCTCCAATGATGTAATTCCTGACCATGTTCATCTTTTCCTTCGAGTATTTTAATAATATTGCTTGTTCTTTCTTTGACGAGACCCGGAGAATCTTCCCATTTTAGTCCATTCCTTTTCAATTCTTCTGCAAGTCTTCTTCTTAACGTGCTCTTAGAAATATTAGCGTATTTTATTGCTTCTTTTGCTTTTAAGTATTTTTCTTGCATCATCATTATTATTATAAGACTAATTATAAAATAAAAAAACCGCTTTTGTGGATTAAAAGCGGGGGAGAAGGAAAGATTTTAATTATTCTTCAAAAAAAGATGATTTTTTGAAAGACATTATGTTGCCAACAAAACCAGTTATTTTCATTCTGGTTAAATCCATTGCAATCTTAATCAGAAAGATAAGTCCGGCAAAAACCAAAAGGAGGTCCACTGATCTTATCAGCAAAGCAAAAGCAATCCCAATATTTGCTCCCAAACCCATACCTTCAAAAACTAGTCCTTGTATAATCTCTAAACTGCCAAGCATAGCGGGCACGGGAACTAAAGAAGATAAATTGAAGAAGCCATAAACAGAAAGTGCCCTTAAAATACTTGTTCCTCCTTGAAAGAAAAAGATTAAAAGCCAACATCTGATTAGCATGAGAAAATATTTAAAAAAAGAAAGGGATAATCCTATCCACATGCTTTTTTTTCTTAATCCGAAAAAAGTAAGTATTTCCTGCTCGGCATTAACAATAATTCTGCCACCCCTTTTCTTCTCGACTTTCTTTTTGCTGGAACCTAGAAACTTTAAAACCGAGTCTAAGATACTTTCTTTCTTAAAGCTTTTAATATAGAAAATCACAAGCAGAAAAACAAAGAAAATTGTTATGCCAGACCCAAAAAATATCATATTTCCTGAAGGAAAATAATCCGACAGGGTAGGAAAAACAATCAAACCTAAAACTAAAAAAGGGAAAAAAGCGCTGGCATCCATAACCTTATTAACAAACGTCGCAGCAATACTTTTTTTCCAAGGCAAACCATAAACTTTTTTTAGAACATAAATAATTAAAAATTCTCCGCCGAGTACAGCTATCGGAGTCAAAAAAGAAACAGCAAAACCTGCCATCCAAAGCTCTGTTGTTTTCAAGAAAGAAAGATCTTTTCCGTAAACATTAAGAATAAACTTTGATCTCAATATGCTCACAAAGGCAATCAAAATCGTTACAATCAAAACCAAAACAAGGCCCCACCAAGAAAACAAGGAGAAAGCCTTAACAATTTCTTCTGTTCCTACTTTTGTCGTAATAAAACTAAAAATTACCAGTCCTATAACTAAAGAAAGAAAGAAAAGAAATATCTTTCGCATATAACTAAATATTATACATAACTTTTAAAGAAATCAAAGAATTTATTCTTTTAAAATACTTAAAAGTTCTTTAGCATTTTTAACAGCATAACCTTTAGCGTCATTATTAAAGTAACAATAAACTTCCGATTCTTTGTCTAAATAATTATTAACTTTTCTTGCTAAATTTTTTAATTCCTCTTTCGTATAACTGGAACCATATAATCTGTTTCTCCCGTGCATTCTAATATAAACAAAGCTTCCTTTCAGCTTATCTACACTTGGCCAAGCAGGAGAATCAGATATACACAAAGACATGTTATTATAATCTTTAAAAATATTATATATTTCAGAGCTAAACCAACTTAAATGACGAAACTCAAAAGCAAATTTTAAATCACTGTTGTCCTTATTAATAACACTTAAAAAATCTTTAAATCTTTTCACATTCTTTCTCCAGCTTGAAGGAAATTGGAATAAAAAAGGGCCGAGTTTAGGACTAAGATGTTTTGCTCTTTCTAGTAAATTATTCCAGGGCTCTTTACAGTCTTTAAGTTTTTTAACGTGAGTAATGTACCTGCTTGCTTTGACTGAAAAAATAAATTCTTCTGGCGTTCTTTCTTTCCAATTGGAAAAAGTTTCCAGTTTGGGCAAATGATAAAAAGAATTATTCAGTTCAACTGTATTAAAACAATTAGAAAAATATTCGAGTTTTTTATTCTTCTGCAGGTTTTTGGGGTAAAAAACTTCTTTTTCCCAGTGAGGATAACTAAAACCTGAAGTACCAATAAATAGTTTCTTCATTTTTTTATTATAATAATAATTTCAAAAAAATTGAAAATTGTAATAAAATAGTATTAAAGAGATATGTTAGAAATTGATGGTTCTTTCGGTGAGTCTGGAGGCCAGATATTAAGAACCGCAATCGCACTTTCAGCTATCACCGAAAAACCATGCCATCTTTTTAATATAAGAAGGCTTAGATCAAATCCGGGACTGGCAAATCAGCACTTAGCAAGCGTCGGAGCGTTAGCTTGTCTTTGCAATGGAAAAGTAGAAGGAGACAAACTTGGATCCAATGAAATCAAATTCTGGCCAGGAAAAATAGAGCAAGGAAAAAAATCGATCAGCATAAGACTCCCTACGGCAAGCAGTATTACTCTTGTTTTACAAAGCCTAATACTTCCTGCCCTTTTTTCTAAAGAAGAGATCGAAATAAATATCGAAGGAGGAGCAACGGATACATTTTTCTCTCCTACTATTGATTATTTCGAAAAATGCTTTCTGGAAGTATTAAAAAAAATAGGAATAAAAATAGATTTAGACGTCTTCCAAAAGGGTTATTACCCTCAAGGAGGAGCTAAAATCAGAGCATTAATTTATCCATCCAAAATAAATGGAATAAATTTAACTAAAAGAGGGGAGTTGAAAAGAATTTTTCTATTATCAAGTGCTTCTGAATTACTAGAGAAGAAAAACGTAGCTCAAAGACAAATTGCTGGAGCAAAAGAAATTATAGGAAAATTGAATCTTCCTATTGAAGAAAGACTTGATTATTATCAGACAGAATGTCCAGGCAGCCAAGTTTGCTTAATAGGAGAATTTGAAAACACATTGATTGGAACTGACAGCCTAGGAAAACTAGGCAAGAGAGCAGAAGATGTTGGAAAAGAAGCAGCGCTAGAACTCTTAGGAGAAGAAAAAACGAAAGCCTGTTTTGATAAGCATTTATCAGATCAAATTCTCCCCTATATGGCACTTTCTAAAAAAGAAAGCATTGTAACAACTTCTAAGATAACTGATCATTGCAAAACAAATATTTGGACAATCGAAAAGTTTCTTCCAGGAAATTTCAAAATAAAAGAGCCCAACATTACTTGGACTCCAAATTAACTTCATTCTTTCAAATCAAACATCTCCTATTTTTCTAAGATACCTTATTCTAGTGTCTATATCATTCTTTTCCTGCCTATTACTCGTTTTCATTTTTGACACTTCTAAATCTCTGATAGCGCTTTTAAATTCTGACTTTGAAATATAATCACCATATTTTTTACCAAAAACATCCTTTTCCAATCCTACTCTTTCTTTTCTGCTAATTCTTTTCTCGGAAGTAGTCCAGTCACTTTTGCTTGGAACTTTAGAATCAGATTTTCCAAGTTCCTTTCTCAAATTTTCTCTGGATATTGATTTTCTTTCTTCAAAAATACTCATAATTTATTAAAACTATTTTATTTAAGTATTCTCTTGTCAGAGAACCGACAAAACCTGTCGGATTTTTGACTCCGAAGGACCCAAGATTTCTGAATTTAGAATTATTTTTCTTTTGTAAACTCTCTATACCTGCGAAAAATTTTTCTCTCCAGGGCCCCAAAACCAGCTAAAATAACAACGGCTATTAAAGTAGTAGCGATAGCTAAAAAATAAAATCTTATCCCTACCGTTATTCCTACGGCAGCCGTAATCCATAGCCCGGTAGCTGTAGTCAACCCTTCAACTTTGGTTGATTGTTTAAATATAACTCCTCCGCCAATAAAACCAATTGCCACTGTTACCGCTTGAACAATTCTTGAAGGATCAAAGCTAAGATTGGGGCTATGGATAAAATAATTAATCAATTCAAAGCCAACTAAGGTAAAAACACAGGCTCCCAAGCTTACCAGGCTATATGTTTGAAGTCCTGCCATCTTACCTTTTCTTTCTCTGTCTATTCCAATAAGAGCGCCTAAAAACAAAGCTAATAATAATTGAAAAATAATCTGAACTTGTAATATCATTTTTTATTGAATTTTATAAACTTTGTAACCGTCTCTGACTTTCTTTTTAACCTTCATTCCTACTTCTTTTTTTGCTTTTGCTTTTTTAATCTTTTCATGATCAACTTCCATTGATTTTACTTCTTGCATAAAATCAGTATCTTCTCCTCCAACAATTCTAATAGTGTCTCCTACGCTCAGAGGTTTTTTAAGCTGAATAACAGCTACCTTTACCTCTCCAAAGTAGTGAGTAACTTCTCCGATTAACTGTTCTTTTTTAGAAGGTTTTTTAATCATAAAATATTTTTATTAAATATTGTAACGACCTTTTTAAAACTATGCCAAAAAAGTTTTTGATGAATTACTATAATAATTTTAAAGCCTTTATTTAATATATTATATCGCGATTAAAGAATAACTTAAAGACAAAATTATTTTTAATCAAATGTGCCCTTGAGAGGATTTGAACCCCTATTTTAAGCTCCGGAGGCCTATGTTTTATCCGTTAAACTACAAGGGCGAAGATCAAGATTTTTGTGCAACTAAATAAATATTAGCTTTCTCTGATTTCCCCCTGGGTAAAAAACCTGACTCTTTTACTCTGAAGCCTGCTTCCTTCACTATTTCTTCCAGTTCTGGCTTAGAAAAACAATGGATATAGCGTCGAGCTAAAACCTTTCCTTCTGGGCTTTTCCAAGAACAGAAAACATCTCCCGGTCCAAGCTCAGACTTTCCAAAAATCCTTAAGATAGTATACTTTATTAAAGTCCATTTATCTTTTTGGGCTAAGTTCCAAACAGTTAAAACCACTTCACCTTTTGGCTTCAATACTCTTTTTATTTCTTTCATAAATTTTAACCTGAATTCAGAAGATGGAACATGATGCAAAACAGCAATGCTGTAAACTTTGTCGAAATTATTATCAGAAAAAGGCAAGTCTAATGCCTCGACAACTTCAAACTTAGGATTGCCTTCTTGATTTTTCTCTCTAGCAATTTCTATCATTTTTTCTGAACTGTCTATTCCTACATATTCTACGTTTCTTTCCTTTAAAAAGGAGTATAATCTTCCGTTACCGCAACCTAAGTCCAAAACTCTTTCTCCTGACTTAACGTACTTGGCCAGAGGAATTAATTCTTTCCATAAAAAAGACCTGGTATTTGAAAAATAAATGGCAATTCGGTTATAATCTTCACGAGTTTTAACTAATAAATATTCAGCGTATTTTTTATCCATGGATATTAATAAAACAATAATTAAAATTTTAATTGAGAAAGATATAGAAAGTAGAGAAGGCTTAGCAAAGTTAAAGAGAAGTATGGCAAAGCAATTTAATATTTCTTGCCCAGGAAACGTTGAGCTTCTTCAAGTTTATCATAATCTGCTAAAAGATAAAAGAATCAAAAGAAACAAAAGCTTGGAAATATTGCTAAGGAAAAGACCCGTAAGAAGTCTTTCGGGGGTAGCCGTTGTTTCTGTTCTTACTAAGCCTTATCCGTGTCCAGGAAATTGCATTTTTTGCCCTTCAGAAAAAGAATTGCCTAAGAGCTATCTTAAAGGGGAGCCAGCTGCTGAAAGAGCTCTTAAGTTAAACTTTGATCCTTTTCTCCAAGTTAAAAAAAGAATAGAAAGCCTTCAAAAACAAGGGCACCCTACTGACAAGATAGAAATAAGAATAATTGGAGCTACTTTTTCCTATTATCCAAAAAACTATAAAATAGATTTCTTCGCTAATTTATTTGCCGCAGCAAACAACAGAAAGAAAAAGAAAAAATCAGAAAAAAAAGATTTAGAGCTTGAACAAACAATTAACGAAAAAGCAAAAAATAGAGTTGTAGGTATTTCCATTGAGACGAGACCAGATTTTATAACAGAAGAGGAAATATTGTTAATGAGAGACTTAGGAGTAACAATGGTAGAATTGGGTGTTCAAACTGTTTTTGATGAAGTTCTTGAAAAATGTAAAAGAGGCCATTCTGCAAAAGCATCAATAAGAGCTACAAAAATGCTAAAAGATTCAGGATTAAAGGTTCTTTATCAAATGATGCCCAATCT
The DNA here is from genome assembly GCA_964445905.1 of uncultured Candidatus Saccharibacteria bacterium. Lineage (GTDB taxonomy): Bacteria > Patescibacteriota > Minisyncoccia > Minisyncoccales > JAGGXC01 > CAYUNN01. The sequence goes on from CAYUNN010000009.1 coordinate 11,538, forward strand.
TCCTGGTTCTAATTTAGATAAAGATTTAGAATCTTTTAAGGAAATATTTCAAAACCCAAACTATAAACCAGATTGGTTAAAAATATATCCTTGTCTTGTATGCAAAGGATCAGAACTATATAGAATCTGGAAACAAGGAAATTTCAAACCCTACTCTAATAAAGAATTAATAGAATTATTAATCAAGATAAAAAAAACAATCCCTCGTTGGGTTAGATTGGCACGATTGTTTCGCGATATTCCTTCGCCAAGAATCGAAGCCGGCTCAACTATTTCTAATATGAGGGAAGTTATTCAAAAAAGAATGAAAGAAGAGGGAATAGCATGCCGATGCATAAGGTGCAGAGAAATAAAGGAAAATTATAATTCGGAAGAAAAAATATTCTTCTTTAAAGAAGAATATTCCGCTTCAGACGGAAAAGAAATATTTTTAAGCTTTGAGAGTGAAGACAGGGCCAAGTTATTTGCTTTTCTAAGATTAAGAATTCCTTCTCAAATAAAAAGCGAGGAGAAACATTTTATCACTGCTTTAGAAAACTCAGTTATTATAAGAGAATTACATACATACGGACAACAGGTTCCATTAAAAGATATCGAATTTGCTCCTCAACATAAAGGGTTAGGAAAAAAATTAATTAAAGAAGCAGAAAGGATAGCTAATGATTTAGAAGTGCCAAAAATTACAGTAATTTCTGGGATAGGAGTAAGAGAGTATTATAAAAAACTTGGATACAAATTAAAAAAAAGCTATATGGTTAAGGATTTGTAAAAGTCGCTTCATGTTGAAACGACTTTTTTCTTAAAGGTATCAGTTGTTAGGATAATAATTTTATTTTTTAAAGGAGAAAGGGGGATTCCTTGTATCACATAAAGGTAAGGAGGCAACCTTTATCTTAAGCATAAAAAAGGAATTTTAAAGGAGGGGATACGGGAGGCAAAAATAATCAAAGTCTATGAATAGAATAATCACCCTAACAAATCCTGCCTTTTAAAAGAGCTTTATAACTATTTTAACTCCTTGTTAAGCTCTGTCAACTAAATAATAAGAGTAATCAAATATCCGAGAACTGAAAAAACAGCAATTGGAGGAAGAGCAGGAATTGGCTTCTGTTCTTTTTGTTTAAAAAATATGAAATAGCTAAAGAAAAGACCGATTACTGAAAATAAAGCAATAAAAAACGAAGAAAAAATATCAGGAATAACAGAAACACAAAGCAACAAAGGAAATACTATGTCTCCGCCTCCCAAAACAAGAAATTTACCACCTGCTTTTATTTCTTTTAACTCTCCTCTAAAATCAGCTCTTCTTTTAGGAATTATCAAGCCGAGAATAGCCTTGTGTTCTATCATCTCTTTCGCCATTTTAACCATGTGCTTTGTTTTATAAACAGCAATAAAATCATAAACGGCAAAAACCAATAAAAGAACAGAAATAATTTTCGGCTCTACTCTTAACCCTAAAACTGATCCTACTCCAGCTATGCCAAGAATCACGCAGATATTATGAATTAAAACAGATGGCTTCTTAAACCAAAGAATAATTAAAGAAAAAATTAAGAAAAGGGCTAATAAACTGCCGAAAAAATAATCTCCCAACCACACGTCAAGAGTCATTATTCCTCCCCAAAAAATAGCAAAAACAAAGAGCCCTTTAAAAATTTTCCCCTTTCTTGGTTTAGATTTAATGAGAAGAGGGATAATTAAAACCAATACAGTTCCAATAATGAAATAAGTAATAAACTGCCAAATGCTAATAGGAGAAGCTTTAATGTTTTGAATTTTAAGACTATCACTTAATTTAAAAGCAGTGCTAACACCAAGCAATATAGCAAAGAAGAATAAAAGAGATTCCCAGAAAAAAACTTCTATTTCTATTTTATTTTTTTTATCTTTTTGCATTGTTTATAAATAAAGCAGCTAGGAGTGCGATATGCTAATTTTCCTTTTTTAGCTCTTTTAGAAGAATATTTTTTCACAAAATTAAAAACAATTAGTTAGTTCTTTAATTTTATTTGTCCTTTCCCAACTAAGACCCTCTTTTCCGAAATGACCATAAACAGAAGTAGCTCTATAAACCGGATTCAAAAGATCAAGTTCTCTGATTATTCCTCCCGGGGACAGGTCAAAGACTTTAGATACAGCTTCTGCTGTCTTATCTTCCGGAACTTTTTCTGTTCCATAAGCATTAATGCTTATCTCTAGAGGCTTAATTCCTCCGATAACATAAGACAGTCTAACCAAACATTTTTCAGCTAAACCAGCGGCAACAATATTTTTTGCAACCCAGCGCGCTACATAAGCCCCTGATCTATCAACTTTTGTCGGATCCTTGCCAGACATTGCTCCTCCTCCAATAGGAACAGCCCCACCGTAAGTATCAACCACTATCTTTCTTCCTGTCATTCCCGTGTCTGAAACCGGACCTCCAATAACAAAACGTCCTGTATTATTAATATAAAACTTAGTGCTATCATCTAAGTATTTTCCGCAAACAGGCGTTATAACTTTTTCTATAACATCCTCTTTGATCTGATCTAAGGAAACGTCAGGATCATGCTGAGCACAAATCACAACTGAGTCCAACTTTTTCGGTTCATCGCCCTCATACCTTACGGTAATCTGGCTTTTCCCGTCTGGCCTTAAATAAGGAAGAACATGGTTTTTCCTGACATCTGCCAATCTTTTTACCAGTTTATGTGAGAGCATTATGGGAAGAGGCATTAATTCTAATGTTTCTTTGCAGGCATAGCCTGTCATCATTCCCTGATCTCCTGCTCCCTGTCCCTCCGAAGCTGTTTCTTTTACTCCTTGAGCAATGTCAGGAGATTGACTATGAACAGTATTGAAAATAGCAAGCGTATGATAATCAAAACCATACTCCGGCCTATCATAGCCAATTTCTTTAACAACTTTTCTTACTAAGCTATCTGTATTAATCCAAGTTTTAGTAGAGATTTCTCCGCCAATTATAGAATAACCCATGCCTACTAAAACTTCGCAAGCTACTCTAGCACATTTATCATCTTCCAGGGCTCTGTCTAAGATAGCATCGGAAATTTGATCTGCTATTTTATCAGGATGCCCTTCGGTTACTGATTCTGATGTAAATAAATATTTTTTCATTCTATCTAATTTTATTTAATAATCTTTTTTTAGCTTCAGTCTTTTCATTATTTGAAATTTTGCTTTTGTTAATTCCTCTTTCTATAATTTCTAAACTTTTATCGTAGACCTTTCTATCGACAGGATAGGGAGTACCATCCTTGCCCCCATAAGCAAAAGTGTATCGCGCAGGATCTTCATAAGATGGCTTGGCTCCGTAAATCAATTCTGCTACAAGAGATAACGCTCTAATTGTTTTTGGTCCTATTCCTTTAGCAGTCAAAAGCATTTCGAAATTTTTAGGGTTAGCGTTACTGGCAATGGAAATATTCTTTTCAAGTCTTTTAAAATCAAATTTTTCATCAACTACAGGGTGCCAGTTAAATTCATTATTTTCTAAACTCATTTGAGTAAAACTTTCCTTCTTCCTCTGAGGAGACCTTTTGATAATCATCTTTAAATCTTTTATAATCTGCTTCGGCTCCTCAACGACCAACTCTCTGCTTATTTCTTTGTTTTTCTTACTTTCCTTCGCTGTCAAATTAAGAGGGTTCTTCTTCGTTTGAGAAATAATTCCAGAATGAGGTTCTTCAACGAAATTTTTAACATTGGAAGAAAGCCAATGATATCTTCTTGCTTTTTGGTTTTCAATATCCAGCCCCTGTTGAATTACTGCCCAGCTCCCTTTTCTTGAAAATATTAAATTGTGATGATATATTTGAAATCCATCCTGAATAAGAGACGAGTCTACCTTGGCTGAAGTTCTAGAAGCATAAATTAATCCGTCAATCTTATCTAAAGGAAACTTCAAAAATTCACCCCATTCCTGAATTTGACGAGGTGTTTTTCTTGAAGTTTTTCCTTTGCCTCCGCAGATAAAAATACCCATCTCATCCTCCAGTCCTCTTAATCCCTCTTTCAATGCTCCGAGGGTAGTGGTTGTCAAACCAGAAGAATTCCAGTCAAACCCTATAACGCAACCGAAAGATTGAAACCAAACAGGATCAGACAAACGCTTGAGCAGTTCCTCTTCTCCAAATTCTTCAATAATAGCAAGAGCTATTCCTCTAGATAGCTTTTTCATTCTTTTAAATAACCATGGAGGGCACTTCCCCCAATCCAAGGGAACTGTAGCTATTCCTGTTCTCATCTTCTTTATCTTATCAAAAATCTGGCCTTCAAGCCAGATTTTAATATATAATCTTTTTAATTGTTTTTCTTAATTTCTTGAAACTCTTATTAAGCCAGAGTAAGAGATTATTTCTATTCCTTGTTCTTCAAGCTTGTCCAAGAAAAGATTCATTCCAAGAGAATCTGAAGACATGTGACCAGCTATTACTACGTTAATATTGGCATTTTCTGCTTCTTTTTTATGTTCTTCTGAAACATGCATCCCAACAATTGTTCCTATGCCAACTTGCGCCATCTTCTCATATAATTTGGGTGACCCTTCTGCTCCTCCAGTGATTTCAGTCAAAGCTATTTTGCCACATCTTCTTTCAGGTTCTCCAACAAATATTCTTGGGCCTGCTCCAATTTTCATTGATTCTTTATACTCTGGAATTTCTTTTAATAAATCCATTATATCTTCAACTTTTTCAGGATTTCTCTTTTCTATTTCTTTTTTTAAAAAATTAGCTGCTAAGTTATCACAAGGAGTATGAGAATTCATTAAATTAATTCCTAGTATTTTAGCGGCATCTACTGTCCTTTGATGATTTTTGCTAACGACATCGCGAGAAACTTCTCCAATCTTTTTTTTCATCAACCCTTCGGCAATATTTATCGGAACGCCGTATTGATTAAGAACATCGCACTGCAAACTCATTACATCAGCCAAGCTAGCCAATCCTTTTCCTATGGGATGATGCCCAATAACTAAATCTATATCGCCCAATTCTTTCGCTATTAAAATCTCTGCCGGGGAGATATCAATTCCTGTTAAAATTTTTTGGATTTCAATGTCTTCGCTAATATTATATATTCTTGAATCAAGATAGGGATTTTCTAAAGCTTCCTTGTCAAATTCTTCTTTATCAGCTGCTTTTTCATATTTCTTTTTTTTATCTTCAAGAAATTTATTAATTTGCTCTTCGCTTCTGAAATCTGCCTCTATTCCCATTTTTATTGATAGATCAAAAATATCTTTTATTCTCATGATTTTTTACTATCTTTGTTCAAAAGTTTTTTATAAAGATCACTAATTAATTGTTTCTTTTTCTCATCCTTAACAACCTCTCGATTAATGCGAGCTTTTTCTTTTCTTACATATTTTCTCAAGCTTTTAGATAATTCTTTGCTGGCCATAAATAAAAAAAGCTTTTGGCTTTTCGATTTAATTAATATTAGACTAAATCTTAAACTATTTTTTCTTTTTATTCAAGTTATTCTCCTTTTATTACCGCTAAAGGTACTAATTTTGCCACTTTTTTTGAAAGGCCGGCATTACAAACAACTTCAATTACCTTATCAATGTCTTTGTAGGCAGAAGGTGCTTCTTCGGCAATGCCTCTGTTAGAAAAACTCTTAATTATAATTCCTTTGTCTGCTAATTCTTTTTTAACCTTGTCGCCAGAAATATTTTTTATTGCTGCCCTTCTAGACATTACTCTTCCGCTTCCGTGACAAGTTGAATACCATGATTGTTTACCTTCTTCAATTCCCGACAAAATATAAGAAGCTGTTCCCATAGAACCGGGGACAAGAACAGGTTGGCCTACAGACCTGTATTCTTCTTGGAGATCTGGATGTTCTGGAGGAAGAGCTCTTGTCGCTCCTTTTCTGTGAACGATCACATTAACTTCTTTTCCTTCAATGATATGCTTTTCCTTTTTTATAATATTATGAGCAACATCATATAGAAGCTCTACAGGTTCTTCTTTTCCAAATACTCCCTGCCATACCTCTCTAATATAATGAGCTATCATATAACGATTAGACCAAGCATAATTTGCCGCTGCAGCCATAGCCGAAAAATATCTTTGCCCTTCAGAAGAATCAAAAGGAACACAAGCAAATTCTTTATCGGGAACTCTAATTTTATATTTTCTCATAGCTGGAATCATTAATCTTAAATAGTCAGTACATACTTGATGGCCAAGCCCTCTGCTTCCAGTGTGAATCATTATCGTAATTTGATTTTCAAACAAACCGAACTGATTTGCAATTTCCTTATTAAATATTTCTTCAACTTTCTGGATTTCTAAAAAATGATTACCGCTTCCCAGGGTTCCAACCTGGTCTTTCCCTCTTTTTTTCGCCTGGCTTGAAACACAAGAAGGATCAGCCCAGCTTAATTTTCCTGTCTCTTCGCAATTAAAAACGTCTCTTTTTTCTCCAAATCCTTGTTCTAAAAGCCAGTAAGTTCCTTCTTCTAATATTTTATCAATTTGATCGAGAGATAATCCTGATTTTCTTCCTTTGCCCAAGCCAGAAGGAATTTTTTCTTGAATATTCAATGCTATTTTATTTAAATATTTCTCAACTTCGCTTAAGGTTTGTTTTGTTCTCAACAATCTCATTCCGCAATTGATGTCAAAACCACAAACGCCAGGCGAGATAACACCTTCTGGTATTTTAATCGCCGCCACTCCACCGATTGGACTAGCATAGCCTTGATGCACATCAGGCATTGCTAATGAATATTTTTGAATCCCAGGTAAAGTAGCAATATTTATCAATTGATAAATAGATTTATCTCTTAAGCTGTCTTCTAGAGACTCTTCAGAGGCATAAACTCTCGCTGGTACTCTCATATCCTGCCGGAAATCTTTCGGAATTTCCCAAAGCCAATCCGAAATTTTTCTGAAATCATTTTTAGAAATCATTATATTTTTATTTTAATTTTTTAAATTCCTCTCTTACAACTTTTCTGTCGTCCCAGCTGACTTTCTTTCCGTTTTTCATGCACATCCAAGGCTCAGAACCTTTTCCCGTAATAATTACTACATCTTCTTTCTTAGCTATTTTCAAGGCCTCTCCAATAGCATCTCTTCGATCTAAAATTTTGATTGCTTCTTTGTTCTCCCTGGAAATCCCTTCTTCTATTTGATTAATTATTTTTTCTGGATTTTCATCGTAAGGATCTTCATTTGTTAAAATAATTTGATCGCAAAATTTTGCCGCAATTTCTCCTAGTTGAGCCCTTTTCCATTTATCTCTTCCTCCGCCGCAAGATCCCAAAACACAAATTTTCTTATTGCCATAATCCGAAACGCTTAGGTAAACTTTTTCGAGAGCATCAGGAGTATGAGCATAATCAACTATCACCATAAAAGGATTATTTATTATTTCTTCCATTCTGCCTGGCACTAAGTTTATTTTCTCCAAAGCTTTTTTGCAATTCTCAATACTCGCTCTTTGAGACAATCCAACTGAAATAGCCGCTAAAGAATTATATATATTGAATCTTCCTTTTAATTTAAGGTTAAATTCTTTCCCTTTCAAGACAAAGCGTGTCCTGTCTTTTAATAATTCTATATCTTTTGCTTGCAAAGAACATTCATCTTTATTTACAATCCCATAGTTAATTCTTTTATCGGCACCAAAAGAAAGAAAGAAGCTGGCATTTTCATCGTCTAAATTAATGATTGATATTTTTTCTTTTTTCTGGCTTTTTTCTAAAGACTTAAACAGCTTGCCCTTAGCCTTCTTATACTCTTCAAAAGAACCGTGGCTTTCAATGTGTTCTGGAGTTAAATTAGTAAAAACAGCTACATCAAAATCTATAAACTTATGCCTGTGCTGTTTTATCCCTTCTGATGTCACCTCTATAACAGCATAATCACATCTTTCTTTCAGAGCATCTTTTAAAAATTTCTGTATTTTAAATCTCCCCGGCATAGTCATCTTCAAAAAATTAGGCCTTTCTTTTTCTCCGATTTTAAATTTAATTGAAGAAATAGAAGCAACTTTAAAATCAGCTTCTTCAAGAATTTTAACTACAAGACCGACTACGGTAGATTTTCCATTGGTACCAGTAACGCCAACAATTTTTAGCTTTTTAGAAGGAAAACCATAAACCAAAGCGCCTATAAGAGCTAAGCCAAAATGGTACCAGCCAATTAAAAATCTAGGCAATATTTTTTTTATTATTCCTTTTATTTTTATTAAAAGCATAAAAAAGCTTGAATGATTTTATCTTTTGTGTTATCTTTATTAAGTCAAAGTTTTGTATTGTCTATAATATCAAACTTTTGACATTTTTATTAGTTATAAATCAAATATGCCAAACACTAAATCAGCTAAAAAGTCTCTAAGACAAAGAGAAAAAAGAACAATAGAGAACATTAAGACAAAAAAAGAATTAAAAAATATTATTAAAAAGATTGAAGTTATGATTTCAGAAAAAAAGACAGAAGAAGCAAAGAAAATTCTTTCTCAGGCGTACAAAGCAATAGACAAGGCAGCAAAAAAAGGAATTATAAAGAAAAACACTGCCTCTAGAAAAAAATCGAGAATGTCTTCTTTGACTAAAAAAGAGACAAAAAAATAATTACATTCCAGCAATTAAAAGATCTAATGCCATACTGGGATCAATCTTCCCAGTTTTTATTTTGATTTCCAGCTTAAAAATGTCCCAATAAACTTGCTTTAGCTTTTCTAGGCTAAATTTTTGAGATAAATTATAGCTTTTTCGAGCAACAAACGGATGTAGTCCGGAATCAGAAAGAACTAAAGAATAAGGCATTCCTTTTTGATCTAGGTCTTTTACGGTTAATAAATTTTTTAATTGGAATCTTATCATAGAGAAAAGATAGATGGGTGAATCTCCTTTTTCTAGATGAGAATGAAGTAAGCCCAATGCTTTCTTTTTGTCTTTAGACGCAATAGCATCAATTGTTTTAAAAATGTCCGTTTCAATCTTTGACCTTATTAAAAGATTTATTTCTTTAGAAGTAATTTCAGAGTCAGAATCTTTCGCCTTAAAAGAAGATAGTTTGTCTATCTCGGAAGAAAATCGCCACAAATCATTACCAATAAATTCTATCAGCAAGTTAAGGGTCTCAACGTTAAAAGAAAGATTTTTTTCTTCAAGTTTTTGATAAACCCATTTTTCAAGTTCTTTACCCGTAAGAAGATTAAATTCATGGGACTTTGATGTTTTTTTCAAAAAAGTAAACAAGGAACTTCTTTTATCGGCTTTTCCTTTTTCGTAAAATATAATAATATCTTTTATTTTTTTCTCTTTGAAAAATTCTATTACTTCTTTGTAAAAATCAGCACTTGAAAAAGAATTGTTTAAAATTATAACTTTTTTTTCTTTGAAGATTGAGTTAGATTGCAATTCGTTTTTTACTTTTTGGAAATCATCTTTTTCTCCATCGAAAAAATTTAAAAGCAGATTAACCTTACTCTTTCTTTCTAAAAGAATAATGATTTCTTCCATTTTTTTACGAGATCTGTATGTGTCTTCTCCGTAAAGAAAATATATCATAGTTTTTGACATTTTGAACAAAAATGAGCCGATCTATTGTTTATTTTTTTTCTTTTAATTTTTTCTCCGCATCGAGAACAGCTCTCTCCTTCTCTTTGATAAACTTTCCGCTCCTTATCAAAAAAACCTTTTTTTCCTTCTATGTCTCTCCAATCGGCAAAACTTTCTCCTCTTAGCTCTATTGCTTTTGTTAATGTTTCTCCAATGGCAGAGTAAATATTTTTAAGATCTTTTCCTGAAAGATCGTTTGTTTTTTTAAAAGGATGAACTCTAGCCTTAAAAAGTATTTCGTCTGAATATATATTTCCAATTCCGGCAATAACTTCTTGGTTCATTAAAACTTGCTTTATTTTTGCCTTTCTTCCTTTTAAGACTTCTTCAAATTTTTCAAAAGTAAAATCTTTTTCCAGGGGCTCGGGACCCAACTTCTTCAATTTGTCTGATTCTTCCAATTCTTTTGTATCCCATAGCTCTGCCCAGGCAAACTTTCTTAAATCAGAAAAGGCAATCATTAAATCATTGTCAAGCCAAAAAATTAAATGAATATAGGTATTTACTTTTTCTGATAGGGGAGTAGAGCAATTTTCCCAATTTCCTCCTTTTTTTTCCCACTTTCCAACCAAAAGATGTCCTGTTAGTTTTTGATGAATTAAAAGGGTTTTCTCTTCCGAAAGTTCAAAAATAATAATTTTTGCTCTTCTTTTAATGTTTTTTATTCTTTTTCCGGCAATCTCTTTTTTAAATCTTTCAAAATCAGGTTTTTTAACCATCTTTTTAAAATCGCTCCAAACATCAACAAAGGTCCTTCCCAGGACCTTTTTTTTCAAGTCTGTTATCGTAGTTTCTACTTCTGGCAATTCGGGCATTTTAACCTAGCCACTTTTTAACCTTTTCAATAATTTCAGTAGGGGTAAAGTGGGCTTTTATTAAATAATCTGTTGCTCCCAAGCTAAGGCCTTTTTCAATATCGTCTTTCTGCCCCAAATTAGACAAGATAATAATCGGCGTTTCAGCAAAAGCAGGATCTTCTTTTATCTTAGCTAAAACTTCGAACCCATCAATTCCGGGCAAAATTAAATCAAGCAAGATCAAATCAGGATTTACTTCTTTCACCTTTTTTATTGCATGCTCTCCGTCAACTGCTTCAGCGATATCAAAGTCCTCTTTAACAAGCTTTTGGCTAATTAATTCTCTTAAAAATTTGTCGTCTTCTACTATTAAAATTGTTTTTTTATCATCGGGCATAAATATTTAACCTATTTGTTTTTTGACCTTTTTAATTACTTCTTGAGGATCAAACTCTGTTTTGACCAGCCAATCAACGGCTCCAAGCTCTTTAGCGCGGTCAAGTTCAACCGGTTGTCCAGAATTAGAGATAATAATTACTGGAATATTTTTGAACTCTTCGTTTTGATTCATTTCTTCCATAACATCAAATCCTCCTTTCCGCGGCATTACTATGTCAAGCAAAACAAGTTCTGGCTTTTCTTGCTTCATTTTTTCTAGTCCTTCTACGCCATCTCTCCCAATGCTTACTTGATATCCTTCTCTTTCTAATTTGCCCTTTAAAAGATCTACTATAATTGTTTCGTCTTCAATCATTAATATTTTTTTTGGTTTTTGTTCTTCCATATTATTATTATATTATTTTAAATAAATACTTGCAACCTTTAAGCTTCCTTTTAAACTGGTATGCTAAAGTAAAACTTAGACCCTTTTCCTTCTTCGGATTCAAACCATACCTCTCCGTTATGAGCTTCAATAATATTTTTGCAAATAAAAAGCCCTAATCCCGATCCTTCAGTTTCTATTCTTACTGCGCTAGAAGCCCTAAAAAACTTAGTAAACAGTCTTTGCTGTTGGTCTTCTGGCACTCCGATTCCAGAATCTTTAACTGAAAACTCTAAACTTTTATTCTTTTTTTCTAAAGAAGCTATTACCTTTCCTCCTTCTGGAGTATACCTTATCGCATTGTCTATAAGATTAGTAATTGCTAATTTAATTTTTTCAACATCCACTTTGGCCTTAGGTAATTTCTCTTTAGGATCATTAAAATTAAAATTAATACCCCTTCTTTTCGCTTCTTCTTTGTAATTCTTAACTATGTTTCCCACTATTTCTTTTAAATCAACTGCTTCCTTTTTATAAACATATCTCCCTTCTTCAATTCGAGTAACGTTTAAAAGATCATTAATCAGGCTAATCATTCTTTCGTTAGACTCATAAGTTTTTGTGAGAAGATCTCTTTGTTCTTCGTTAATTTTTCCCATATCACCGTCTAAAATCATTTTCAAAGTCCACTTTATAGCAGAAAGAGGGGTTCTCAGTTGATGGGCAGACAAAGAAACAAATTCTGTTTTAAGTCTTTCGACTAATTTTTCTCGAGTAACATCGTGGAGAGCAAGTAATGTTCCTATTTTTTTATCTCCTCTTTCAATCTTGACCGCAGAAACCTCAATAATTAAGTTTTCTCCGATCTCAACCTCTTTTCTAAATATTTTTTTATCCCCGCTCTCTCTTAAAATATTTATCGCTTTTTCAAATCTAGGAAAAGATGTTTTCTTCAAAAGAGAACTACTAATTACTTCTATAGCCCTTACGTCAAGAAGGTCTTCTGCGACAGGGTTGATTAAAACAAGATTATTATTTTCATTAAAGAACAAAAGACCATCGGTAAAGTTAGTAATAATGGCCAATGTTTTATTTTTTTCCTCAACGGCTTGAGATCTTGACTCTTCTACATCTTCTAATATGTTTAAGAGTGCCCGATGAGTTTCTTGGGATTCTATTCCCTTTTCGCTTAGCCTCTTATAAAACTCTTGTTCTTCCAGTGTTGAATTTGTTTTAGTTTTTTCTGAACTTTCTTGCATGTTTATTTAAGTTTAACACTTTTAGTTCCTAATTAATACTATATTTTATCAGAAAATAATCTTTTTCTGAAATTTCAAATCTGGAATCTTTTTAATTAAACTATTAAATTCAAACTCTTTTAAAACTTTTTCTACTCCTTCTTTGTCGTAGCGCCCGAATTTACATTTTTCCAATTCAAAAGCAATTGGCACGTCACACTTGATCTGAACAAGTTTTTTGCTAAGAAAAGCTTGTTCTTTATAACAAAGAAGTTTCTCTTTAATTTTTTGGTTGATATTTTTTGTTTTTTGAGTCTCTCTCTCTAGGCTCTCATACATTACTTCTAAGTACTCGAATTCTTTAATTAATTTTATTCCTGTTTTATCTCCAATCCCAGGAACGCCAACAATATTGTCTGACGGATCTCCTCTAAGCCCCTTGAAGTCAACTAGCTGATTAGGTCTTAATCCTTGATATTTTTCTCTTATTTTTTCTTCATCATAAATAATTATATCTTTCACTCCTTTCCGTAAACCATACACTTTTATATCAGAATCAATAAGCTGAAAAAGATCTTTGTCTCCACTCATTATAATAACTTCTGTTTTAAAAGAATCCTTCTCTTTGTTGATTTTCTTCGCAATGGTTCCAATAATATCATCCGCTTCAAATCCCTTTTTTTCAAAAATAGGAACTCCGAAAGATTCCAATGTCTTTTTTATTTTGGGAATTTGCTGAGATAGTTCTGATGGCATTTTGGGTCTTTGAGCCTTATAGAGCTTAAATTCTTTATGTCGGAACGTAGGACCTTTAACGTCAAAAGCTGCAGCTATAAAATAAGGGTTAAGATCTTTAATTGCCCTGAAAAAAACTAATAAAAATCCGTAAACCGCTCCTAACTGATCTCCTTTTTTATTAGTCAGAGAAGGAAGAGCATGAAAGGCCCTGTGAATCAAAGAATTGCTATCAATTAAAAGTAACTTTTTTTTATCAACCATTTTTAATTATTATTTTTCTCGTATTTTTATTAATAAATATAAATTTTAAATAAATTGTTTTTTGAGGAAATATTTTTTTAATTCGATCGCCCCACTCAATAGCGATAACGTTTTCTGAATTAGAAAAATCTTCTTTTATTCCTAATTCTAAAATTTCTTTAATCTCTTTTATTCTATAACAATCAAGGTGAAGAAAACATTTAAAACCACCGCTCTTTCTTTTTGAAAAAGGGATTTTAAATCTACGGATAATAACAAAAGTAGGGCTAAGCACTTTTTCTTTTATTCCTAGTCCTTCAGCAAATCCCTGCAAAAAAGTAGTTTTGCCTCCTCCTAAGTCTCCCTCTAAGGAAAGGGTCAATGCTTTTTGTTTTTTCTTTTCTATTATTTTTTCAGCAAGCTTTTTTCCTATTCTTTTTGTTTCTAAAGAGCTCTTAGATAAGTATTCCATGTTGACTTAGTTTGAAAAATAATATAAGTTATAATAATTCTGATTTATTCATTTTACAATGAATGAAGAAATTACCAAACAAGTAAAGATTTCTTCCCAATCACTTTCTTTGACCAAAGAGATAAATAATGTCTCCAAACTTAAAGAAGCGATAGAGAAAAGCTTGGACAAAAACCTTTCAGAAATCGTAGAGATTATTTTAGGAGGAACAATTAATTTAAAGTCTTCCGATATTCACTTTGAACCTCGAAAAGAAGACGTAAGATTAAGAACAAGAGTTGATGGTGTTCTTCATGATGCTTCGTTATTATCAAGCAAAATTTATCAAAAAGTTTTAAGCCGATTGAAGCTCCTTTCAGGTATAAAACTAAATATTTCAGACCGACCTCAAGATGGTCGTTTTTCTATTTTAACAGAAGACAACGCCATAGAAGTTAGGGTCTCTACTTTGCCCTCTGAATACGGAGAAACAACTGTTTTAAGATTATTAGATCCGAAAAATTTAATCAGCGTAGAAGATTTAGGGCTAAGAAAAGATCTTTTTGATCTTTTTAAGGAACAGGTTAAAAAACCAAATGGAATGATAATAGTAACAGGTCCTACCGGGTCTGGTAAAACTACTACTCTTTACGCTTTCCTTAAAAGAATAAGGGATCCTAAAATAAAAATTATTACCATTGAAGATCCTATAGAATATCATTTAAAGGGAATTTCTCAAACACAGGTAAACCCCAAAAAAGGATACGACTTTGCTTCAGGGCTTAGATCTATAGTACGTCAAGATCCAGACGCAATATTAGTAGGAGAGATAAGAGATTTAGAAACAGCTGAAATTTCTTTACAAGCAGCAATGACAGGACATTTAGTTCTCTCTACTCTTCATACCAATGATGCCGCAGGAACAGTAACAAGGTTGATTTCTTTGGGAGCAAACCCTATAAACATTGCTCCTGCCTTGAATATTGCTATTGCTCAAAGGCTAATCAGAAAAGTTTGTGAAAAATGCAATGAAAGAAAACCTGTTTCTCCAGAAGAATTAAAAAAATTAAAAGACAAGCTTAAGGGCTTACCTAAGTCAATAGAAATTCCCAAGCTAGACGAAACCCTAAAAATACCAAAAGCCAAAGGATGTTCTTTTTGTAATAACACTGGCTACAAAGGAAGAATAGCAATCTTTGAAGCGTTTTTAATAAACGAAAGAATGGAAAATTTTATTCTTTCTTCTCCTTCTGTCTCAGCTTTAAAAGAAGAAGCAATTAAACAAGGAATGATAACGATCCAGCAAGATGGTCTGATCAGAGTGCTAAAAGGGACGAGTACAATAGAAGAAGTAGAAAGAGTTACAGGTTCTTAAAAAAAATGACCCCCAGGCTGGGGGAGACAATTTAGAGCGCGTAGATCTAAAGACAGGATTTTTCCGAGTAATAACTTCGACGAATCCAAGTTACCCATCGAAGAAAGATCCCTGCCCCCAGCCTGGGAGCCACTTCAGTTAAAATTATAAATGATTTTTAAATATTTGTCAAGAGTTATTACCCATTAAAGTTGGGTTTTGTTTTTTTAAAATACCTTACGAAGAATGAATAAAAACAACACAACAATCTTATTCCTAATATTTTTTACCTTATTTCCTTCAGCCTCTTCGGCTAAAAACTGGATTGTAATAAATGAGATAGCTTGGATGGGAACAGAAGAATCTTACGCTAACGAATGGATAGAATTATACAACAATTCTTCTTCTCTCATAAGCTTAGAAGAGTGGAAGTTATTTACGGAAGATAAAAAAATAGAAGCGTTTCTAGAAGGAGAAATAGAAGGGAATGGTTTTTACTTACTAGAAAGAACTGATGATCAAACTCTGCCTGAAATTAAAGCAGATTTAATTTACAAAGGGAACTTAAGCAATAAAGGAGAATTTCTTTTATTAGAAAACTCAAAAAAGGAAATGGTAGATTCCGTTAATTGCTCTTCGGGATGGTTTAAAGGAGACAATAAAACCAAAACGACCATGGAAAGAATAGATCCTAATAAAGAATCTTTCCCCGAAAATTGGCGAACAAGCGAAGAGAAGGGAGGAACACCAAAACAAAAAAACAGTCAGGAAGGTATTATAGCAGAAAAAATAGAAATTAAAACTATTTATCCTTCAGGCATTTTCATCAACGAATTAATGCCTTATCCAGAAGGACCTGACAGTGAGAATGAATGGATTGAAATATTTAATAGCAACGATTTTGAAGTAGACCTTTTTGATTGGAAACTAAGAGATGAAATAGGAAGCACTAAAACATTTACTTTTGAAAGAGAAAAAATTAAAGAAAAAGGATTTCTTATTGTTTCCAGGCCTACTTCAAAAATAATTCTAAACAACAACGGCGACGAAGTAACTCTTATAAATCCAAACGACGAAATTGTTGATTCTGTGGCTTATCCAAAAGCTCTAAAGAATAATTCTTTTAGCAAAATAGAAACAGGTTGGATTTGGACCATTCCAACCCCAGGAGCTAAAAATAAACAAGGAGAAGCTAAGGATTCTTCTGTTTTAGAAAAAACCAATCTTACTGAAAAAAATCAGCCGATAAAGCCTAACCTTCCAGCAGAGATATACGGCTTCTCAAAAAATATATTCTTTGCGCGTCGCTTGTTAGCAGGAATACTTGTCAGTTTTTTATCAGGACTGTCAGTTTTATTCGTTAGAAAAAAGCTAGACAACGCCAAAAAGAATAATTGATTTGATTTTACGCTAAAATTAAAGTAAAATTACAAACAATGAGTGGTCATTCGCATTGGAGTTCAATAAAAAGACAGAAAGAAACTACCGATAAAAAACGCGGGAAAATTTTTTCTAAAATATCTCGCCAGATTAGTATTGCAGCAAAAGAAGGGGGAGGCACCCCTGAAACCAATTCCTCTTTAAGAATTTCTATTGAAAAAGCCAAAGAATTTAATATGCCGAAAGACAATATCGATAAAGCAATAAAAAGAGGAACCGGAGAGCTGGAAGGAGCAAAACTTGATTCTTTTATTTTTGAGGCTTACGGACCAGAAAGAATAGCAATAATAATTGAAGGAATAACAGATAACAAAAACAGAACTATTTCAGAAATAAAACAAATATTAAATCAGAACAACGGAAAACTTGCCGAAGAAGGTTCAGTAAAGTGGCTATTTGAAAAGAAAGGATCTATAATTGTTAACCTTGAAGACCAAGAAAAACAATTTCAGAACAAAGAACAATTAGACTTAGAAGCAATAGAAGCAGGAGCAGAAGATATTACTTGGCAGAAAAAAAATATATTAGAAATTCATACTAAACCAGAAAATCTAGAATCAACTAAAAATAATTTAAAAGAAAAGGAAGTTGAAATTGAATCTTCTTCTGTCAACTGGATCCCTAAAGAAGAAATTGAGGCAGGCGAAAAAACAATTCAGAGGTGCCAAAAAATCTTTGAAGCTTTAGACGAAAACGACGCAGTTCAAGAAATATATTCAAATTTAAAAACATCATCATGATAGCACTTGGGATAGACCCTGGAACAGCAACTACTGGCTATGGAGCAGTAAGTTTTTCTAGTCAAAGAAGAGTTCTAAAAGAATCTTCTTTAAAAGTTAATATTGAAAAAACCAATTTAAAGATTATTGATTACGGATGCATTAAAACAAGTCCTAAATTTAGCGACGCAGAACGTTTAAGGTTAATAAGCAATGATTTAAAAAAAATCATCAATAAATATCGTCCGAACATTCTAGCCGTAGAAAATATATTTTTCTTTCGTAATATGAAAACCGCTCTTCCTGTCAGCCAAGCAAAAGGAGTAATAATGCTTACCGCTGTTAGAAAAAAATTGCCTATTTATGAATTCACTCCTTTAGAAGTAAAAATGATAATTGGAGGACACGGATGGACAAAAAAATCAAAAATTCAAGAAGTAATAAAAACATCGTTTGGTTTAAAAGAGATACCAAAGCCCGACGATGCCTCGGACGCATTAGGAATAGCGATTTGCGGAGCTTTAAAACAGTGCTATTACAAAAGAAAACCAAAAGAGATCTTGGTAAAAAAAATTTAACGGGCAATATTGTTTAAGTAGACATTAACTATAAAAACCTTTCGTCAAAAAGGTTTTTTAAGTTAAAACTCTGAATATCTTATTTTATTTTAACAAACTTTCTTTTGCCTGCCTGGACAATCATTCCTTTTTTTATATCAACTTTTCTTCTCCAATCTTTCTGAATTTCTCCGTCAATCTTTATTCCTCCCTGTTTTATTAATCTTTGTGCTTGAGATTTAGAAGGAACAAGGCCAGTCTCTCGCAGCAAATCAAGGATGTTTAATTCTTTAACGCCAACAGTTTTCTCTGGCATTTCAGACGGAAGATTTTTCTTCTCAAAAATTTCGCTGAACTCTTCCTCCGCTTTAAACGCTTCTTTTTTGTTATGATAAAGAGAAACTATCTCTCGGGCAAGCCTAGCCTTAACATTTTTTGGGCTTAAGTCTTTTTCTTTTAATTGCCTTTCTATTTCTTTAATCTCCGACAAAGAAACTTTGGTCGCTAATTTAAAATAATTAACCATTAAATTATCTTTCATAGACATCACTTTCCCATATTGCTCCCCAGGAGAGTCTGTAATGTTAATCACGTTCCCCCAACTGGTGCTCATTTTCCTCCCATCTAGCCCATATAATAATTCGAAAGTAATAATGTCTTGAGGTTTTTGTCCGTAAAATTGCTGCACCTCTCTCCCGATTAATAGATTAAAAAGCTGATCAAACCCCCCAATTTCTATGTCTGATTTTACTGCCACCGAATCATATCCTTGATAGATAGGATAAAGAATCTCATGTAGCCCAATAGGTTTTTTTGTTTCAAACCTTTCTTTAAAATTTCTCCTGTTTATCATTTGATAAATGGTAAAATTAGTAAGAAGCTTTGTTAATTCTTTTGTTTTAATCTTTCCCAGCCATTCACTGTTGTAGCAAATTTCAGTTTTTTTAATGTCAAGAATCTTTCCTATTTGCTCACGATAATTCTTCATGTTTCTTTTTACCTCTTTTTCAGTTAAAGGAGACCTCATGGATCGCTTGTCAGACGCATCTCCTATCTGAGCAGTAAAATCTCCTATGACAAGAATTATTTTATGCCCTAACTCTTGGAATTCTTTTAATTTCCAAAAAGAAATAGCCCTGCCAATATGAATTTTGGGGCCCGTAGGATCAACTCCGTGCTTGATTCTTAAAGGCTTGCCACTTTCTAGTTTTTTAAACAAGCTTTCTTTTTTAACAACAGTATGAACTCCTCTTCCTAAAATGCTTTTAATTTTTTCTAAATCTGTTTTGTCTTTCATGTGCTTTTATCATACTAAAAAAATAAAGGATTGCCAACTTGCGATAATTTGCTTAAAATAATAAAAACAGATCAAAGACTTTATGGTAAAAACAAAGAAACACTCAAAAGTATACGCTAAGAAAAAAAGAAAGCTATCAGTTTTTTTTAAGCTTTCGTTCGGACTTCTTTTTCTTTTTATTTTTCTTGGAATTAGTATCTTTATTTATTATGCAAAAGATCTTCCAAGGCCAGACAGCTTTTTAGAAAAGAAGGTCTTTCAGGCGGCTAAAATATACGATAGGACAGGGGAAGTCCTTCTTTATACCGCACACGGAGAAGAAAAAAGAGAGATTATTTCTCTTGAAGAAATGTCTGATTATGTCAAGCAAGCAGTGATTGCTGCTGAAGATGAAAATTTTTATCAGCACAGAGGAGTAGACATAAAAGGGATTCTTCGTTCTACGCTTGCCAATTTAGAATTAAAAAGACTTGCTCAAGGAGGGTCGACCATCACTCAACAACTAATTCGCTCCTCTTTTTTAACTAGAGAAAAAACGCTTGAAAGGAAAATAAAAGAAATCGCATTAAGCCTAGAACTAGAAAGAAAATATTCGAAAGAAGAAATCTTAGAATGGTATTTAAACCAGGTTCCTTTCGGGTCAAATACTTATGGGGTCCAAGCAGCAAGTCAGACCTTTTTTAAAAAAGATTGTAAGGATTTAACTTTAGCAGAAGCAGCAATTTTAGCTTCTCTTGTTCAAGCTCCTAGTCTTCTTTCTCCTTACGGAGAAAATCAAAATCTTCTTTCCGCTCGAAAAGACCATGTTTTAACAAAAATGGCTTCTTTAGGGTTTGTCGGAGAAGAGGAAGCTCAAGAAGCAAAAGAAGAAACTATAGAGTTCGAAAAAATCACAAGCCCTATAAAAGCTCCTCATTTTTCTCTTTATGTGAGAGATTATCTGGTAAAAAAATATGGAAACGAATTTCTTAGTCAGAAAGGATTAAAAATTTACACTTCTCTCGATTGGGACTTACAAAAAGAAGCCGAAGAAATAGTAAGAAGGGGAGTAGAGGCAAATAAGACCTATAACTCTCACAATGCATCTCTTGTCGCAATAGATCCAAATAGCGGAGAAATACTGGCGATGGTTGGTTCGGCTGATTGGTTTGCTGATTCTTATCCAGAAGGTTGCATTTCTGGAAAAAACTGTTCCTTTGAGCCTCAATTTAACATAGCAATAGGAACAATAAATAACCCGGGGCGTCAACCAGGATCAGCTTTCAAGCCTTTTGCTTATGTGACAGCTTTTAATAAGGGATTCACCTCTGAAACGGTCCTCTGGGACGTTAAAACAGAGTTTAATCTTTACTGTAGTCCCAATGCCGACCAAACAAAAGACAAATACGGATTAGATTGCTATAGCCCAGGAAATTATGATGGAAGGTTCCGAGGAATAATAACAATGAGAAATTCCTTGGCTCAATCCATAAATGTAACTTCTGTAAAAACTCTTTATCTAGCAGGGATTGAAGAAACCATTTCTTTGGCCAAAGAAATGGGGATAACCACGTTAAAAGATTCTTCTTATTATGGGCTAGCATTAGTCTTGGGAGGAGGGGAGGTAAAACTCTTAGACATGGTTTCTGCTTATGGCGTCTTCGCCACAGAAGGATTAACAATTCCTCCTGTCAGTATAGTAAAAATTGAAGACTTAGAAGGAAATATAATAGAAGAAAACAGAAAAACATCAAAAAGAATCTTGGAAGCAGAGCCTTGCAGAGTTCTTAATGACGTTTTATCAGACAACGAAGCAAGAACTCCAGTTTTCGGCTCAAGGTCTACCCTTCATTTCGAAAATTATCAAGTTGCAGTTAAAACAGGAACCACTCAAGGATATAGAGACGCATGGACCGTTGGATACACTCCCTCTATAGTAGTTGGGGTTTGGGCTGGAAATAACGATAATTCTCCAACGGCTCAAAAACCAGGACTTGTTCTTGCAGCCCCGATATGGCATGAATTTATGAATATTGCCCTTGCCAAGTTTCCTAAAAAAGATTTTAACGAACCGAAAGAAATCGACACCGACAAACCCGTGCTAAACGGAATGATGCCAGCGTCTCATTCTATCCTTTATTATCTTGACAAGAATGACCCCCTAGGAGAACATTCTGTTTCCCAAGACGCTTACTTTAATCACTGGGAGATAGGAGTGCAAAACTGGTTAAAATAAAAAAGAGCTTAGCGAAAAACTAAGCTCTTTAAATTTAAAAAAGTTAAAAAAATATTAATTGTTTTTTATTGGCATAACAACGTAAGTAAAACTTTCGTCTTGGGCAGACCTTAAAACTCCTGGTCCTTCTTCTCCGTTAAGTTCTAAAATAATTTTTTCTCCTTCTAAACTAGATATTCCATCAACAATAAATCTGTGATTAAAAGAAGCTTCTATTTTTTCTCCCTCTACTTCTCCTTTAATCTGAGATTTACTTTCTCCCAGATCTGAGTTTTGTGAAAAAATTTCAATTAATTTTTTATCTGGGATTATGCTTAGTTTTACCTCATTTACTTTGTTGCTGAAAAGACTCGCTGCTTTAATTTTATTTAAGAAATCTTGTTTATTTAAAACTAATTTTGTTTTAAATCCCGAAGGAATAACTTCTTTATAGTTAGGATACTCTCCTTCTATCAAACGAGAGGTTATCCTTATTCTTGGATGAGAAAGCTCTTCCATTTTTGATTCAAACATTATTTGATTTGGAGAGAAGTATATTTTTATTGGGCTGGGATCTTCTCCAAATATATTAATTGCCTCTCTTATCGTTTTTTGAAGAACTATAAGAGATGTTTTTTCTTTAAAAGAATCTTCGATTAAAATCTTTTTTTCTGCCAATCTGAAACTATCCGTTGCTGCCATTTCAATATTTCTTTTCTCCAAAGATAAATAAATTCCTGAAATTTCTGGTCTAGTTTGAGAAGGAGAAGCCGTGTTAACAATTTGAGAAAAACCACTTATTAGCTTTGAACTGTTTACCTCTAAAACTTCCCCTTCTTTTACTTCTGGGATAACGGGAAAATCGTCAGCGCTTAATCCTTTGATTTCGTTTTTATAATTCTCTCCTTCGACAAACAAAACGTCTCCTTTTGTTTTTAAGCTTATTTTTTTATCGGGCATAAAGCTTATTAAACTAGCCAAGAACTTGGCAGGGATTGTAATAGATCCCTCTTCCTCTGTTTTAGACAAAACCCAGTATTGAATTCCTATTTCTAAATCAGTGGCCGATATTTTTAAAAAGTTTTTTTCTGTAGACAATAATATATTATTTAAAATAGGCAAGGTAATAGACTTGGACGTAACTCTGCTTACCATATTTAATCCTTTTAATAAATTTTCTTTTAAAATTAAAAGTTTCATGTTCTTTAATAAATTATAATTTATATATATTTAAATAATATTACTATAAAGGTTGTTAATAAATCTTTTAATTAATTATTTTTTAATAAATTCTCTTTAAAGATAAGGCTTAAAATGTTTTTCTTGGTAAGGGATAATCTGTTGAATAAAGACAAATAAATGTTAATAAAAAGATAGGTAAAAAATTGATTTTAAATTGTCTTCACTTTATCCACTAATAATCCTTTGTTTTATTAACCTGATTTCCTCAACCAATGTTTCGTCTTTTTTCATGTTTTTTTCGATTTTTTCACATCCGTAAATAACAGTTGTGTGATCTTTTCCTCCTAATTGTCTTCCGATAGCAGGATAAGAGTTTTTTAATTCCTTTCTTAAAAGGTACATAGCTACTTGTCTTGGCTTTACAACTTCTTTTTTCCGTGAAGCGGCTGAAAGATCTTTTTCTTTTAAATCGTAAAAATTAGCTACCAATTTTATTAATTGTCCTGCGTTTACAACTTTTCGCGGTGTTTGAATTATTTTCTCTAGCAGTTTTTTTATATCTTCTGTTCTTGGGTCTTTATTATTAATTTGTTTATAGGCGATTATTCTGTTTAACGATCCTTCCAGCTCTCTGATGTTATTTTTAATATTAGAAGCTATAAAAGCTAGAGCCTCCTCTGATAGCCTTATGTTTCTTTGTTTTGCTTTCGTTTTTAAAATAGCTAATCTTGTTTCATAGTCTGGGCTTCCTATGTCAGCAATCATCCCTCCTTCAAAACGAGACCTTAATCTTTCTTCAAGGCAGGGGATAGCTTTAGGAACCCTATCAGAAGACAAAACTATTTGTTTGTCTTGGCCATATAAGTTATTAAATAAATGAAAAAACTCTTCCTGTGTTTTTTCTTTTCCTGCTAAAAATTGAATATCGTCTATAATTAAAACGTCCGTGTTTTGATGTTCTGATTTAAAAATGTCTATGCTGTGATTTCTGATTGAATTAACGATTCCAGAAATAAATCTTTCTGCTGGAATATACTTTATCTCTTTATTCGGAAAATTTTCAATAATTTGATTGCCGATAGCTTGAATTAAATGAGTTTTTCCTAGCCCTACTCCTCCGTAAACAAATAAGGGATTATATATTTTTCCTGGCTCTTTGGCTATGGCGCACGCTGCGGCATGAGCCATCTCATTAAAAGGTCCGACTATAAAATTATCGAACTTATATCGTGGATTAAGATTAGTTTTTTGGTTAATCTTGAATTCTTCAAATCCTAATTGGTCAGAAACATTATTTTCTTCTCTTTCAGTAAATGTTTCCTTTAAGTCTCCTGCTTTCTTTGGCGTATTTTTATTTATTACATACTGGATCTCTCTCGTCTTCTCGTCTAAATCATGAATGGTCTTTAATATGATTTTATTATATTTTTGTTCTAACCACTCTCTAGAAAAAGCGTTAGGAACAGACACTATAATAGTTCCTTCTTTTCTTTTAATAACCTCCGTGTTTTTAAACCAGGTAGCAAAGTTAGCTTTAGAGGTTTTAAATTGAATTTGAGCTAATGTTGCTTGCCAGAGTTCTTCTTTGGTCATAATAAGAATTATATTATAAATACTAATGCATTATAGCACACATGGGGAAAAGTCAAATATCTGTGCAAAACAAGCTTTTAGCAAAATTTTGTTAAAAAACTGTGCACAAACTGTTGATTCTTTAGATTGACTTTATCTTTAAAAAGTATTACTTTAAACACAGGCTTCTTAAATAACGACGGAGAAAGCTTTCGAGCTTAAATATCAAATGCTACCTTTAAAAAATAGACTTAAAAAGAAGAAAGAGTTTAAAGAAGTTTTCAAAAAAGGAGAACCTTTTGAGGAGGACTTTTTATTTTTAAAAAAGAAAAAGAATGATTCCAAAGAAATCAAAATAGGATTTATAGTTTCTTTAAAAGTAAGCAAAAAAGCGGTCGTCAGGAACAAGATTAAGAGAACGTTAAGAGAGGTTGTAAAAAATAAAATTAATAAAACAGAAAGAGGGTATGACGTTGTTTTTATAGCTAGGCCTGAAATTAAAAACAAAGACTTTCAAGAAATAAAAGAATGCTTAGAAAAGCTTCTTAAAAAAGCTAATATCCTCAATGATTAAAAAGTGTTGTTTAAAACTAATTAAAACTTATCAGCAATTTGTTTCTCCTTTGACAAGAAGGTGTTGCCGTTTTTATCCTAGTTGTTCGCAATATTGCTTTTTAGCAATAAAGAAACATGGAGTTCTTAAGGGTGTGTTTTTAGGAACAAAGAGAATTTTAAGATGTCATCCTTTGAGCAAAGGAGGAATAGATCTGCCGTAAAAAAACAATGGAATTTCTTAGCGTAATTTTTAATACAGTCTTATACCGCCCAATCTTTAATGCTTTAGTTTTGCTCTATGAATTTTTACCAGGCAGAGATTTTGGCGTGGCCATAATCGTTCTAACCGTTATTGTTAGGATTTTATTGTATCCTTCTACTGTAAAATCAATTAAATCTCAGAGAGCATTGCAGGATTTACAGCCGAAAATAAAAGAGATACAAAGCAAAATTAAAGACAAGACAGAGCAAGGGAAAGCTATGATGGAGCTATATAGCAAAGAAAAGATTAGCCCTCTTTCTGGATGCCTTCCTATTTTATTCCAGCTTCCTCTTTTAATTGCTCTTTTTCTTGTTTTAAAAGCTATAGCTGAAAATTCCGGCAGTTTAGACCCAGGTCTTTTTTATTCTTTTGTCCATTTTTCAGGAGAAATAAATGCCATGTTTCTAGGAGTTTTAAACCTTGCTAATCCTAATCCTGTCCTAGCTTTAGTAGCAGGGATTACTCAATTTTTTCAATCTAAAACAATGACATTGAATGCCAATCCTGGCCAGGAAAAAGGGAAAAAGGGAGATTTTTCACAGATGATGCAAAAACAAATGCTTTATTTTTTTCCGGTCATGACCTTTTTTATTCTTTTAAGACTTCCTTCGGCCATAGCTCTTTATTGGATAACCACTGCATTGTTTTCTGTAGGGCAACAATATTTAGCTTTTAAAGGAAAATGATTAATTTTCAAGAATCAATAAAAATAAAAGAAATTATCCAAGAGTTTTTTCAGAAAATGGGTGTTAGAGCAGAGGTAAGAGTTGGCTCCCCAGAAGAGCAGACGGTACCAGTTGATATAAAAACAGAGGATCCTGAAACATTGATTGGAGAAAAAGGAGAAACTTTAATGTCGATAGAGCGTTTATTAAGGATAATCAGCAGAAGAGCGACAGATGAAAGATTTTATTTAAACTTGGACGTAAATAATTATAAGAAGAAAAAAGCCGACTATTTAAGACAGCTAGCCAAATCAATTGCAGATGACGTTGCTTTAAATAAAAAAGAAGAGGTCTTGCCTCCAATGCTGCCCTACGAAAGAAGAATAGTTCACCTTGAATTAGCTGACAGGGAGAATATAACTACAGAAAGCATAGACAGGGGAGCCAAGAGAAGGATTATTGTAAGACCTTATCCGTGAATACGACAATAAAAGAATTATTCTTCGGCCAATCTTTGTTTGGCCTTTTTTATTTTTAAAATTTGCTCAGGAGAAGTAGAGATAAACTGATCTTCTGCATATGAAGCCACTATTTTTATTGCTGCATGCTTTGGTCCTGCGGCGAACAATCCTTCTCCGACAGAGGCTTCGAGTACTACATATTTTTCCTGCTCGGTTAAATTAAAAGCTTTTTGTAGCGCATCAATAGTAGCAGGCGATTGTTTCATTATTAACTGAAGAGAAGAATTAGTAACAATCGGCCTTCCATAATCTGACTTTAAGAAATCTTCTACGTCTTGAGTGATTGTAGTTACTCCTAGCCAATATTTTCTTGCTCTTTTAGCTAATCCGAACAAGAAAGATGCTCCATCTTCGTTTTGCATTATCCACCAAGCTTCGTCTACAACCAATATCCTTTTCTTTAATTCAGATCTTACTTCGTTCCAAATATAGCGCATTACGGTGTACATAGCCATTGGCCGTAACTCTTCTTCCATGTCCCTTATTCCGAAAGCAACAAAAATTTTATCCGTAGAGATGTTAGTGTATTTATTGAAAAAATTAGAATAAGTTCCCTTGGTAAACTTTCCCATTCTTCTTACTAAAGATTCGGTTCCGTCCATTCCCTCTAAAACTACTTCAAGGTCCTCCATTAAAGGAATATTTTCCTTCCAGGTTTTCGGATCACTTTCTGGGACAATATCTTTTGCAGCATATGTTTCCGTGATTGCTCTGTCTATAATTGCATCTTCTTCCGCAGAAAGACCGCCCAGCATTATTCTTAAAAGTCCCACAAGGTTTACAACGTTAGATCTCAAAGTGTCTTCAGGGTCTTCTCCTTCTCTTATTTCTGGGAGGTCAAAGGGATTGATGTGGTTTTCTGAAGAAAGAGAGATATTAAAGAAGGATCCGTCTACAGCTTCAGCCAGAAACTCATATTCGTTTTCCGGGTCAATAACAATAACATCTATCTCTTGCATTAGAGATCTAAGAATCTCTAGTTTTACAGTATAGCTTTTTCCTCCCCCTGCCTTGCCGAATATAACTTCATTTGCATTCTCTAAAGAGAATCTGTCAAATAAAATTAGAGAGTTATTATGTTGACTGATTCCGTATAAAACTCCTTCGTTTGAACTCAGGTCGCAAGAAACAAAAGGAAAAATACTAGATATCGGACCGGTATTCATTGGAGTGTGAACATTTAGCTTGTCTATTCCGTAAGGAGAACAAGAAATAAAACCTTCTTTTTGTTGGTAAGTTGCCGGTTTAATGTAAATTAATCTTGATTCAAGGACAGAACGGAGGGTTGTTTCAACGTCTCTTAATTTTTCTTCGTTTTCTCCGTAAATATTAATATAAACGCCTACGTTGGCCATTCTTTCTTGAGCGGTTTGAAGTCTCTCTCTCAGTCCTTCCAAGTCTCTGTACGCCGTTTCTAGAGCAGGGTCAGTCACAAGTCCTTTCTCTTCTCTCTCAGCGAGCTCTGCTTGGGCTTCAGTAACTCTTCTTCTTAGTTTTTTAAGCATTGGCCCCGTGTCTATTGGGTGGATAAAAATAGCAATATCCATAGGGGTGTCCAGGTTAATTATGGGAGAGAACCACCCCGTGCTTATATATCTTGGATACGAAAAAATAAAGAAAGATCTTGTTAGGCGATCTCCTAATTTTATATGTCCACTCTCTACAGAAATAAAAGATGGAGCGATAATGTCTTTTGCGCTGACCGTGCTTTCTTCTATTATTTTTTCAGTCTCCTGATTTTCAGAATTTTTTTTAAAAAATGGCAAACTCATGTTTATAAATAAAAGATTATTTATTTGATTATTTCGGAAGGAATTTCAGGGTAGTAGCCATGTTCTGCTTGTTCGGGATGATGCAATGCCCATAATAGTTCTATCAATTCTGCGCTTCCGAGAAGAGAACACTTGAGATCGCACCTTTGAAGTCCCAGTCTAATAAATTCCATTCTTTGCATTAGTTGCCCCCTTGCCCTTTTAAAGTTTTCTTCGGTAAGAGAGGGGATAGAAGGTTTTTTAAAAAGACCTTCTTTGTTAGTTTGACTACTCGAAGGAATCATGGGGACGATTACAAAAAAGTTTTTGCTCATAATAGAACTTTTAGATATAAGGTCTTTTATGAAGACGCGATAACCTTCTATCTGTGCTTTAAGTAACTTGTTTTCGTGTTTTTTTTCCAGTTCTTTTAATTTTTCTAGATATCTGGTAATATTCAATCTTCTTGATTGTACGACAATTTCCAAAGAAAAATCTAGCGAATTAATAAAGTCTTGAAATTGATAAATTATAGTATCTTGTTCTTCTGTTGACTTAAGATCAAAGTTTAAAGAAGAAGTCATTATTACTCCTCTTAGGGTGCTGTTATTTAAAACAAGAGTATCTTCTCTAACTTCTTTTATTTGTATAAATTTTTGAGTGGGATTTTCTTGGGCCATTTTTTTATTTGTTTTTTGATGTTTCTATCTTTTTAGATAATTCTTTTAATCTACTTTTTTTAACTATTTTTAAAGGGGTTTTTTCTTCTTCTTTTTCTTCTTCAGCTTCTTTTGTTTTAACTACTTGAGTGGGGATAATTTTTCTTTTCCAAACATATTTCTTTGAAGAAACAGTAAAAAATAAAAAATTATTTAAAAACGTTAGAGGAGTTCTCCCTTGCGGTTTTAAAAAGATTAATCCAAAAGCTCCTCCTCCTACAACAATAAATACTGGTATGTAAATCAAAGGAGAGCCCGTTAAAAGAGCGGCGAAACAAATTACTCCCGCAACTGCCATTACAATAAATTGCTTAAAGGTAAGCGGTCCTATCACCTTTGCTTCATAGTCAATAAATTGAGGGATGGTAAAACGCATAATTATTTGTCTCCCTTTATTGGTTCCCTGTAATTATCTTTTCTTAACGATGGTATTTCTTTGCTTTCCTTGCTTTTGTCTTCTTTTGGTCCTTCAATATTAATCTTTCCGCTATACAAATCTTCTAAACTCTTTTTGTTTGGATAGAAAACGGAACTATTTATTTCAACTGCAATCTTTCGAGCCTTTGCTCTGTCAATCTTTAATTCTTCCAGAGCTTTTTGAAAGTCCTCCGGAAGAAGAAGTCCTAGCATTACTTCTCCTATAATTCTTGAAATTTCTGGTTCTTCTTCTTCGGCTTTGTTTCTTTTGCAAATAGAATATATAGAATTTGCAACATCTTCCGAAGAGATTGCCTCGCGCAAATCTTCTGGCAATTTTTTATAAATTTTCCATAATTCTTCTCTATATTCGTCTGCCATAAAAATTAATTATATTTCTTGTATTTATTATATTTTAACATTAAATATAGAACAAGCAAAGCACTTGACAAAATTAAGTTTTTTATGTAAAATCCAAGAAGAAAAAGATAGAACATTTAAAAATAAAGAGGTGATAAAATCACAGAAGAAATAAAGAAAGACGAGGAAAATGAGAAAAAATTAATAAACGTGAACAAAGACAGTGCCAGACTAAGCAGAAGAGCCATAGAAAGAATGATTATGAAATCTCCTCCCTGGATAATTCTTGTTACAATAATAATTGGAGTAATGTTAATTGCGTGGAATCCTTTAGGATTCGGCATTACTTTACTTGGGATTCCCTTAAATCCATGGATGGTGATTTCTTTAATAATAATTATTTATGTTGGCAGGAACTGCATTCTGATAATTCCAAGCAAACCTCCTTACGTTGGGTTGGTTACCATTTGGGGGAGAAGGACAACATTAATTAAAGAAGAAGGATGGCGACTTTTTGCTCCTTGGTTCCCTTTTTTGTTTGATGCTATACCTATCAACGTTGGTAAAAAAAACAAAGATTTTATTTTTCCAGAACTTAGGATGCTAAGCGAAAAAGTAGACAAGAAAAAAAGGGAAGAAATTCTAAAAACAGGAGAAAAAAACAATCATCTTTTACAAGCAGGAGGTAAGCTTACTCAACACATATCTATTACGTTCCATC
Organism: uncultured Candidatus Saccharibacteria bacterium; assembly: GCA_964445905.1. Classification (GTDB taxonomy): domain Bacteria; phylum Patescibacteriota; class Minisyncoccia; order Minisyncoccales; family JAGGXC01; genus CAYUNN01. Next base: position 41,640 of record CAYUNN010000009.1, read on the forward strand.
CTGACTATAAAAACAAAAACGCAGGCGAGCGACTTATCTCATATATCAATAGCGGAGGAGCAGAAGGTGTAATCGGGATTATCAGAGATCTCATAGAGGAAAGCTTAAGAGAATTAACCTACCTTTATACTTGGGAAGAATGGTCATTTAACGTCAAAGAGATAAGAGCAAAGTTATTATACGATCTTACTGGCCAAAACGTAAACGGAAAAGAAGGAGATAAAATAGAAATCAAACTAAGAACTGCTGGTTTGCCAGATTCAGCCGACCTAGGAATTATTATAGACCAGTTTAATGTTGGCAAAACAAAAGAATCAGGAGATATAGAAAAAGCTGCTGACAATAGAGCTAGGGAAGAACAAGCCATCCGAGGACACAAACTAGTAATGGATTTTATCAATGAGCAAGTTGAAAGACTTCAAATGGAAAGAGGGTTAAGCCCCGGTGAAGCTCTTGATGCCGTTCAATCAGCTATGGGACAAGCTCAGAAAAAAGTACAAACATTGAGAGGGATAGATGACGTTGCCAACTCTGTCTGTCAAACTGTTCGCGAAATTTTAAAGTAAGGATTATTTATTTTTAATAATCCTTTTTTTATTTAAATTAAGGGCGGTCAAATTTGTCTTGTTCTTCCTCGCTCCATTCTTCAGATTCTGATTCTTTTACAGCTTTATTTCTGCCGCCGAGAGGAGTTTTAAATGTTTTATTTTTTTTCTCTTCTTTTTCTTTTTTAAGCTTATACTTGTCTTTTCCCCAGCTTTTAGGCTTTTCGAAACCCTTGATTTCTCCAATAGATTTTCCGTCTCCCCCTTCTTTTTTCTGGCTTTTTTCGAACGTTCTTTCGCGATCTTCTTTAGTTTTACGTTCGCGAGCTTTATTTATAATTTTTTCTACTTCATCTCTACTGCTTACGCCGGGTATTTCAGAGAATACAGCTCGTCCAAGCGGGGTAGTACGTAGTCTTAATAGATTAGGGTTTTCTGCGGCAATTTTTTCTATTCCTACATCTTTAATTTTTGCGTCAATTTGAGTACTATAATCTGCTCCTTTTTCTTCGCATATTTTTAAAGTTATTTTAGGAGGAGCAAACCTTACTAATATTTCTTGAAATTCATTGTTTTCTAAAGTTTTGTCGCTAAAGGTTTCAATGTCTTTTTCCTTTATGCCTTCTATAGCTTTCTTCTGAGCAGCTTTTATTTTTGCTTCTTTTAGGTTAATTCCGTCTTCTTCCATGATATGCTTGACGTCTTTATCGTTTTCTCCGTCAGGAACCATAGCATTGGCTACAATTGATGATTCTTTGGTCAGGCCTGGTTTATGTTTAACAATATTTTTTAGTTCGTGCGGTGCAATCTTAGCTATGGTTTCTGTGGTATCTTTTAGCTGTGAGTCTGTAAGACCCGAAAGGCCTTTTTCTCCTCCGTTTTTAGCTAAGTAAAGAGCGATACTGGCTTTTTTCTCACGAGAGATAGAAGGATTCTCCATCGTTTTTTTATCAAAAAATTCTTTTGCCTTTATTGCACCGCCCACACCGGTGCCAAATCTTTTTTCAAGAATTTTTTCTTCTTCTGCTATGTCTTGATCTACTTTAATCGCTGCAGTGGTTCCTGAAACCTTATGTGCTTGCTCTAAAAGTTTTCCTGTTCCCATTTTAATTTTATCTACTTTTGTAATTTTTGGACTCTTTCCAGTTCTTTTAATTTCTTTTTCAAGGTTTTCTCTCTTTTTTTCTTGCTCAGCCGCAAATGAACTTGATTTTTTTCTTAAGATTTTTCCTGCTGGGACCACCGCTGCACCGAGAGCTACTCCTCCTGCAGCTGTAGCCATTCCGACTATTTGTTTTGCACCAGCAGGAGCTAATTTTAAAGAGAGTCCAAAAGCAATAGCCAAATATAGCGTTAAGAATGTGTAATAAACAACATATTCGCCGAGCTGGAACCAAGAAGCGCCAGGGATTAATATTACTGATTGAAATGTACCAAAATTAGATGGAGTAAGGGCGTCCGTAGCTGCCAATCCTAAAGCCATGAAAAAGAAAAGTAAAATCCCCAAAGTCAGCCATGTTATAAGATAATGAAACCACATTTTTGTATATTTCTGGGTGCTGGGGAAAATGTAAGCTATGAGAGCTAAGGGAGAAAGAATTGCTAAAAGCTGGACGATAAAGACTCTTGCTATAAATAATATAGAATACATGAAAAATATTCCGCCGACCAAAAAGAAGCAAGTAATTTGAAAGCCCCAGTTAATAAAAGTAGGGGCATATATCCCAAGCATTGCAATAATGACAGCGAATTGAGCAAAGGGAGACAAAAAAGGTACTAAGTATTTTGAAGCCAATATGGTTAACCATACCATTATGTCAGACAAAATAGAGCCGCCCGACACTCCTAGACTTTCAATAACCCTTGAGGGAAGATCCGCGTTTCCTTCAAAAAAAGTATTATAAAGAATATTTGATACATCTACTAAGGCTCCAATAAAAACTAAAGAAAAATTAAGAACAAAAGCAATGATAATTAGTCTGGTCAAACTTTTTTTTGATTTGAAGGTGTCTATTTTTAAAATAATTGTAAAGGCGATGAACACCAAAAACAAAATAAGAGCCATGTTAGCGATGTTCGCTGAGAATTGCCAACCGTATTCTACTAAAGGATTCCCTTGTATTTGAAGCCAGTTAGGATTCATCGTCAATTCTAAGAAAAAAACAGAGCTATAAAGAAATGCAAGGCCAAAAAAATAAAGAAAGAAAATCTTTATTAGAAATGTCATAATAGGCAAGGTCATTTCTGATAATCCCGATAACGACGTATTAAACCATTCAAATATCCCTCCGATAAGAGCATGAGCAAAGCTAGGGTAAAACAAAATAAAAAGAACAAGCGGAATAAGGAGAAGGTAAAATAATTTAAAATTAATTTTATTAAAATTCATCAGGATTATGTTTTATTACTTTTATGCATCTTACTTGCTTGTCTGAAATTTCATGGATACCAGGATGTTGAGCGTACGCTTGACTGATTAATTCTCCGCATGGGTCCCAGAATACATACCATGCTGAACTCTCCATAAATTGCAGAGAGCAAGCTCCTCCTGGTTCATAAAAATCTGGATCTACTTTCCCCGGATCTCCTAATTCGAATTTGCAGTTTACACTATAATAAGTATTAGTGTCAGGAGGAGCATAAGGAGGTAAAACTTTGTAATATCTCTGAGAATCATTTATTGGTATTGGATTAAGCGGATTTAATAATTCTACATAATCTTCAATTAATTTGTCAGAATCAATAAGGCCTTCATTCTCTTCATAAATAATTGGTTTGCAACGTTTAAAGCTTTGTACAGATTTAAAATTTTCTAAGCCAACCGTGACACTGTAACTATTTTCGTCATAATCGTATCCAAAAACTGCTGCGTCGCCCTCGTATTTTTTTTCTTTATATAACAAAACATAATCACAAGGAGGTTCTTTCGGGACTCCTCCCATCTCAAAGTCACTATCCGGGATTGCGTCGGGATCAAATATAATATTTTTAAATTTTGTTAAATCAGGATTAATAGTGTCTAAAATTAACCATGACCCCAATAATAAGATAAGGCCTCCGAGAGCTCCCATGATACGATTACGCGCGTCTTTTATTTTCTGAGGGTCTCCGATTGAAGTTAAGTATTGGAATCCAGATAAAATTAAAGAGAAAAAAGCTATTAATCCACCTATTAAAATTCCCCATTCGTAAGTATATTTGACTAGCTGGGGGAGAGTAGAGCAGCTTGTTAAATTGGTTCCCATTGGAGAAACTGGCCAATCAGTTTGCAGTATATAGCAACATTTGCTTAATGAACCGTCCCATTCACATCTAGCAAGACTAATGTTTTCACAAGCAGTTTTATCGGTACACATGTAACAATCTGAAAGACAATCTTGAGCTAAAACTGTTGAAAATGAAAAAAGAATCAAAATAAAAGCAAAAGCAAAAGACAGTAAGAAAGATAGTAAGAGCAGAACATTTTTCTTTTTTTTAGCGAAAACCTTCATTAAATTAATTTTACTATATTTTTTTTATTTAACAATTTGAGCAGAGTCTAATATTTCATTTGCCTCTTTTTCAAAAGAGTTCCAGTTGCTCTCAAAAGATAAAACAGAAACGGAATATATCTTTTCTTCTTTAGAAATCATTCTTTGCTTAGAACGGAAAGATGGTTGATTTTCTTGCCATGACCTCAGCTCAATCAAGGCTTCCTCCTCATCTATCTCTAATTTAATTATTTCTGTTCCTTCTTCATCTAGTTTTAATTGTTCAACAATGGCTGACAAATCTTCTCCTGCTTTTTCTATTTCTTGAGCAAACAAGAAGCATATAGAAGCATTTCTCATATCTACTTTTCGTGCAAAAAAAACAAATGTAGCTCTTCCTTGAAGAAAAGAATTTGTTAAACTTTCAACTTCGCTCTTATGTGCTTTTTGAAAACTTGAAGGGTAATTAATTTTAAATTTACCGTCGTCAGTTATAAATTCTTCAACAACTGTTTCTCCTTCTTCTTCAAACATCAGATTGAGGTCTTGCCCCTTGAATATCTCTGAAAAGAATCCTCCCCGGGAAGATAATTCTTTAAATTCTTTTTGCCATCTTCTGGCATTCCAAAAAGTAAAAAAAGATAGAAAAGCAATGCAAAAAATAATTATTATTAATAAGCTTTTTTTCAGTTTCATGTCCTTTAATTCAGATTTAAACATGTTTTAAAAGTATATCATGATTTAAGTTTTTTTTAAAAGCGTATTTCCCACCAATTACCAAATAATTGGAATTGAAAACCAAGAAAAGACAATAACAAATTTATTATTAGCCAAGAAAAGAAAATTATAAAATATCCTATAATTATTGCTTTTGCAAAAGACCTAATTTTAAATATAGTATCTTTTTCTCCTGCAGAAACATAAAGTAGAGCTGCAGCAAAGACTAATACTAAAACCAACAGGATTGTTGCTATTTTCCAAAGCACAAATTCTAATACGTTTCTTATCATTAAGAAAAAGTGATAGATTTGGCATGAGTCTCTTTCGTTCCAATGCGTATTTGGATTATCATAGTCTCTTCCGCAAGGAACCAATCCTGTTCTTTCCGATGCGGGAGCTGTAAGGGATAAATCAAAAGACCAAGTATCGCTCCAATCTCCAACAGCATCAACATTACAATTATCATTTAGACATGCTCTTACTTCCCATTCATACCACCCAGTTTCAGAAAAGAGAAAAGGCTGAAGAGAAGCAGAGTTAGAAGAAACTATTTTATTTAATATTTCTTCTCCCGTGTCTCTGTAACGGATTACATAATTATATGCCCCAGCTCCTGTTACTGGGTCCCAAGAGAGCTCTAATGTTCCCGGACTTTTTATTTCATATCCATCGCTTGGATTAGGATTAATAGGGGCAGCCAAAGAAAGAGTTGCAAAAGTAGGAGCATGGACCCAAGCAGAACTCCAATCACCGCAAAGATTTCCTTCTAAGTCAGCGCAAGTTTTAACTCTCCATCTGTACGCTGTTTCTGTTTTCAAGTCAGGATAATTTATAAAAATTTTAGGAGAAAGAGAGAGTTTTTCAATTTCATCTATAGCAGTAACTTCTCTTATCTGAACCTTATATGATTTTGCTCCAGAAACGCTTGACCAACTAAGTTCAGTTGGAATTAGTACTTCGATTTCTCCATTAGGTGGATTAGTTAGCGTGGGAGGGGCTCCAGTAGTTCTAAAATGCCATATATCACTCCATGCTGTTGATATGCAATTTTTTCCTTCATAGTCCCAGCAAGGCATAACCCTCCAATTGTAGATGGAGTCTAAAGATAAATCGAGAGATGTATTAGATTTAGGAGGATAAACTGTTCCTGTAATTGATCCTCCATTTATTTCGTAAACAAAAGAATGAATTCCTGGTATTGATTCCCAAGTTAAATGTGTAGGAATTTCAACAGGCGTGGTTCCCGCTGGATCGTTCGCTGGAGATAGAAGGTTAACCTTGCTTGGGAAGGGCAATGTTTCAGTTTCAAAGCCCCATTTTTGGCCAAAATCACTACAAGTTTCTATCATTCCTTCTGAAATACAAGTTGCTATCTCCCATCTATAACTAGAATCTTGTATAAAAAAGGAAACAGAATCTCTGTCTTCGAATTTGTTCTTCCCTTCGTAAGAAGCCATGCCTACTTCCATATGGGCACAATCACCATTATTTTTTGCCCACGGATGGCATTCTTCTACTCCTCCTTCTACAATATAAAAACGAAGAAGATGGTAATATAAAACTTCTTCATGATAGTCATCATCTGCCGGATCTTCGAATTCTAGTTCACACCATTCAAGAGAAACAGGGATAGAAACATTTTGAGCTGCTTGAGTTGTATTATTCCAGTCTGGGTCTATAGGGGATATTGGTTCAGCTGCAAGATTAGTAGTAAAAATCCAAGTAGGCAGATCCGTCCAGTTTTTGCAATTATTACCATCAGGGCTACAACAAGGTTGAACTTGCCAACTATATTCTTCGCCCGATTTAAGAGAGCAAGAACCAGGAACATGTTCTGATATGCTTAAAAAAGGAGAGTTTACTTGAGTAATAATTGAAGAAGGGTTTACAGGAATAGCTCTCCAGTAATAGGATTGAGCGCCTTCTACGTCTTGCCAATCAAATCTTCCCGGTAAAAAAAAATTATTAGGGTCAACAAAGCCCAATCCATCTCTAATTCCTGAGTCAGGATAAGTCGCATCCCCTGCTTTTACTGGATCTGCCAGGCATTTTCCTGCGCAAGAGCAGTATGGCAATGGATCTCCGCTATCTTCACGGACCCAGCCTCCGCTGCTCGTATCGCCTACACATACTTCATAAATGTGGCAATTTTCATCTTCTGTAATAGTTGTTTGATAAACATAACAACTACTCCAAGAACCGCAGTCCCATATCCAATTTCCTGAACCTTCAGGACTTTCTACGCAATTAACAGATCGGGTTTGGCGTCGCTTCTCCTCTTTTTTTTCAATTATTGCATTGCAGTCGTTGCTTTGACATTTATGACTGATATATGTATTACAATATGGTGGTCCAGATCTTGTTGTTGCTGGCTTGCTGGTGCTACAATCATCGCCACAAGCAGCCTCTACCGTAGATATTGATCGAGGCAAGGAGAAAAAAGTGAAAATTAAGATCAAAACAAGTGAAATGTTTAAAAAAATTGCTTTTTTCATTGATTTTTACTTTAATTCAAATATTAATCTCGATTAATTAATTTTAACTCTTTCTTCAAATTATGCTAGTACCAGTAAAAAAATCTTCGGAACTAACAAAACTCATTCTGGACCAATATTTTTAAATAAATTAATTTAAACGAAGGAATAATTCTTAACTTTTATTTATTATATTAATGATAACTCTTTTTTAAAATATTTTCTAACAAGGCAAAAAAAATTGTGGAGAAAATCCTTGACTTATATTTTTAAAACATTATCTTTAAATACAGAATGATGAAATTCATGAAAAGGCCTTTTTTTCTGTTAGGAATGTCTTTAATGATTATTACGGTTATTTCTTGCGCAGGCACGTATCAAAGAGAGAATGTTGAGAACAGCAATAATATGTTGTTCGGGCCAATAGAAAATTCATTTGTAATAAAGCAGACCAGAACGGGAGCAGAGACTCCTGATTTAACTTTTGTTCAGAATAACAGTTTAGTTGGAATTTCTTCTTCTCAGATTATTGATTCAATAGTTTTAGGATCTCTTGTTGAAGAAGAAGGTTTTGGAGGCAGCAAAGAGATTGATGAATATATTATTCAGCCAGGCGACAGTTTGGGAAAGATAGCAGAGAATTTTGGGATTTCTTTAAACACTCTTCTTTGGACGAATGATTTAAACGCAAAATCGGTTATTAGCCCAGGCCAAAAATTAATTGTTTTGCCCGTATCTGGAACTGTTCATCACGTTAAAAAAGGAGATACTTTAAGTGAAATCGCTGAATACTATAAGGTTAAAACTGAAGAAATAGTTTCTTTTAACGAACTTTCTTCAGAGGGAGATATCTTTATTGGAGATATCTTGGTTGTTCCGGGAGGAGAGAAACGTCCTACCGCTACGGTTTCCAGTCCTTCCTCTGGCTATAGTAACATTCCAGTTGCTTCCAGTTATTTTATATCACCCGTTCCTTCTCCTTATGTAATTACTCAATGGCTTCATTGGTATAATGCGATAGACTTCGCTCATGAAGGAGGAAGCTGTGGAAAACCAGTTTTTGCCGCAGCCGGAGGAACGGTCTTGAAGATAGAGTATGGTTATAACATGGGAGCGGGTAATTATATCAGAATTTTGCATCCAAATAATTTAATTACTCATTACGGTCATTTACAAAAAGTTTTAGTTGCTCCGGGCCAAAAAGTTTCTCAAGGGGAAATTATTGGACTAATAGGTTATTCGGGCAAAACTATTCCTTCGGGACCTGCAGGATGTCATTTACACTTCGGTCTTTATAGTGCTCAAGGGACTCCCCCCAGAAATCCTTTTGCGAGATAATCAGCTATTTTTAGCAGAATAGGTTATTCAGCCGCTTTTAAAAGAGCGGATTTTTTATTAAGGAAGATTTAATATTTAAAATTTTTTAAAAAAATAAAAAATAAAAAATCAGGAAAAATAAAAATCCTGCTAGTTAAATAATAGCGGGAACTTTCTTATTTTAAATAATTGCTCTAGAGAATTATTTTTTGCACTTTCTGCAAGTTTCTGCTGCCGGGAGAGCTTTGAGTCGAGCGATAGAAATTTCTTTTTTACACTCTTCGCAAATACCGTATTTTCCTTTTTTTATTTTTTCTAGTGCCTTGTTTATGCTTACCAATCTTTTCTCAAGATTAAATTCGATTGGGAGCAGAGAGCTGTATTCTTCAACTTCATCGGCTTCGCTTTCTTGACTGGTGCCTCCTGATTCTCTTTCCATTCTAGGATAGCGGGTATCCCAGTCTCCTTCTAGCTTTTCGTCTTTTTTAGCAAAGGCCCTTAATTCTTTCTCAAGATTAATTTTTTGTTTCTTAAGTTTTTCTTCTAATTGTTTTAGGATTTTTTTATTCATTTATTTTATCAATAATTTTTTCTGTACTCTTGTACGAGCTAGTTATTGCAAAAAATTCATCAGGAATTAGATAGCAAAACCCTAGGTCTTCTTCGGAGTAAGTTTGGAAACGAAAGACACGACCTTTATAATTAGCCCCTCGGAAAGAGGAAGATATTGGAGGCTCTGTTTTGTTCATAATAAGAAAAAAGTCACTAAAATCTTTTTCTAACGTTTCTTCCCAGCCAGACAATATTTGAGTTAATCCTTTAGCTTCTTTTACTTTTACGATGAGCCCGATTCTGTTTCCTCTTTCTTGAGAATATATAAAAAGATTAAAATCTTCTTCTAATTTGGAATAAAACTCTTCCGGGGCATTAACATTAAAAGATTCTAGTAAATTTTTAAAGGTAGTTCTTTTTTCTGTCTCCAGGTTATTAATTGTTATTCTATTCAAGCTATCTTCCTGATAATTTTTATCAATTAGTTGTTTTAGGGCGGCAGGTAATTCTTCTATTCGAGAAACTTCCAATGCTTCTGTTCCGCTAAACGATATAAGAGCAGGGGCTGGGCCGATTTTATCTTCTACTGTTTCTTCTGTTTGTGATGTTTCTTCTGGAGGGGGAGTAGTTTCTTTTTCTTCTTTAAGATACCAATACCAGAACAGGAAAACACCAGCAATAATTATAATTAAAATTATTATTATCAGCCTGATTAGTATTTTTTCTATCAAAGATGGCTTTTTAGGAATATTTTCTGATCCAGTGATTTCTTTTTTAATTTTGATTGATTCTTTTGGTTCCTCTTCTTTAACAACAGTTTCGCTTTCTTTCTTTTGCTTCTCAAGTTTTTCTTTTAAAAGTTCAAGATCTTTTTGCACTCTCTTTTCTCTTTCTTCTTCTCTTTTTTTCTTTTCCTCTTCGTCTCTTTTCTTTTCTTCATTCGCATTTATTAATTCTTCCTCTGTCCTCTTTTCCTCTTCTTTCTTCTTTTTCTCTTCTTCTTGTCTTCTTTCTTGCTCTATCCTTTCCCTTTGTTTTATTATCTCTTCTCTTTCTTCTTTTTCTCTTTCTTCTTCTCTTTTTTTCTTTTCCTCTTCGTCTCTTTTTTCTGCTCTTTTTCTTATCTCTTCTGTTGCTAACCTCTCTTCTTCTCTTTCCCGTGCCCTTCTTTTTATTTCGTCTACCTCTTCAATCTCCTTTTTATTAGGAAATAATTTTTCCCCTAATTCTTCTATTTCCTCGTCAGTTTTTGAAATTCTTTTTTCTGTTCTTTCAATTTCTACTGTTATTTCTTCGTAATTTGATCTTTCTTTTTTTTCTTCTTCTTCTATCTGTTTTAGTCTTTCGCTAGAGTTCCATCGTTCTTTTTCAATTTCTTTTCTTTCTTCGTTGATTTCCCATCTCTTGCTTTCAATCTCTCTTTTTTTCTTCGGGTCTTCCGTTCTAGTTTCCTCTTCCTCTATCTCAGATACTCTGGCCTCGACATCTTCTTCTGCTGCTATTATTTCATTTAATCTTTCTTCTAATTTTTCTTTTTCTTGCAGTATTTCAGAAAGTTTTTTCTCAAAAGGACTTCTTTCTTGAAATAATTTTTCAAGCTTGCTTTGGAGTCTTTCTTTTTTTTCTTCTAATCTTTTTATTTTTTCCTTACTTAAGATTAATTCTAGTTTTTCTCTTGCCTTTTGTTCTTTTTGTTCAATTTCTTGATATCTTTCTTCAATGTCTTCTATCTCATCTTCTAGCTCTTCAATTTTGTCTTCTTCTTCGTGTCTCTTTTGTTCAATCTCCTTTCTTTTTTCATTAGTTTCCCATCGTTCTTTTTCAATTTTCTTCTTTTTGTCAAAAGATTTTTCTTCTCTTTCTTCTTTTTCAATCTCCTTCACTTTTTGTTCAATCTCTCTTTCTTTTTCAATGATTAGCCCAAGAGAAATTCTTAAACTTTCCCTTTTTTTCAAAAAGGAATCTTTTTTCTCTTGAATAACTTCTTTTTCTTTTATTAGATTTTTTAATTCTTTTTCTCTTTCTTCTTTTGTTTCTTTCTTTTCTTCTTCTATTTTCTTTTCTCTTTCTTCCGCTTGCTTCTTAATTTCTTCTACTGCCTGTATCTCTTTTTCTCTTTCTTCTTTTTCTCTTTCTTCTTCTTCCTTTCTTCTTTCTTCCTCCATTTTCTTCTTCCTTTCTTCTTCTATTCTTTTCTGCTCTAATGCTCTTTCTTCTTTTTCTCTTTCTTCTTCTTCCTTTCTTCTTTCCCTTTCTTTTATTTGAGTTTCTTGAGTTTCTTTATCTCTTCTTTTTCTGTCTTGTTCTACTTTTTCTCTAAGCTGTCTTATTCTTTCTCTCTCTTTCTCTATTCTTTTTCTTCTTTCCTCTTCCTCTTTCTTTCTCTCTTCTTCCTCTCTTTTCTTCTTTCCTTCGTCTATTTCCTTTAATTTATCTTTTGCTTTTCCTCTTATCTCTTCTTTTTCTGTCACAGCCTTTTTCCTGGCTTCTTCAGCCCTAAGCTTGTCTATATCTTTTTCCATTGTGAAAATACTTCCCTTTTTGACAAATTCTTCTTCTATTTTTTCTTCTTTTTTTGCCATAAATTATTTTATTCAGAAGTTTTTGCGAAAGAAAGATTTATTCTTCCTTGGGAATCTATTTCATCAACTCTAACCAGAACCTTGCTGCCTGGTTTTAAGTCTGTCTTTTTAAATCTTGGCAAACGGACCAATCCTTCTTTTCCTGGAAGAACTTCTACGAATACGCCGATGTCCTGCACTTTTTTAACCTTGCCTTCGAAAATTTCTCCGGCTTTAATTTCTTTGGTGATATTCTTAACAAAAGAAATGGCTTTTTTTGCATTTTCCTCTTTTTCAGAGGAAACAAATACCTTGCCACTTTCTTCAATGTCTATTTCTACTTCATAATTATCTGTTATTTTTCTGATCGTTTTTCCTCCTGGACCAATAACATCCCCAATCTTTTCAGGGTCAATTTGCAATAAATAAACTCGAGGAGCCCAGGGAGATAAATTTTCTCTTGGCCCTGAAATAGCCTCTTTCATTTTATCTAATATTTTCAATCTGGCCTCTTTCCCTTTTTTTAAGGCTTCTGAAAAGATATTTATTGTTACTCCTGAGATTTTAACATCCATCTGCAATGCGTTTATTCCTTTTTCTGTCCCGGCTATTTTTAGGTCCATGTCTCCGTGATGATCTTCCGGTCCCTGAATATCAGTAAGAATCCTATAATTTCCCTCTTTGTCTGTTATTAGTCCTATAGCAATTCCTGCTGCTGGTCTTTGGATAGGTATGCCAGCGTCCATGAGAGCTAAAGAAGAAGAGCAAACAGATGCCATAGAAGTTGATCCATTAGAAGATAGCATTTCCGATACTATTCGAGTGGTGTAGGGAAAGTCATCAAAGACCGGGACTATGGGTCTAAGGGTTTTTTCTGCTAAGATTCCATGTCCAATTTCTCTTCTTCCAGGGCCTCTTATTGGTCTTGTTTCTCCGGTGGAGTAGGGAGGGAAATTATAATGGTGCATAAATCTTTTCTTGCCCACAATCTCCATGCCTTCTAATATTTGATGATCTCCGGGTGTTCCGAGAGTTAGGATAGACAAAGATTTAGTTTTCCCTCTTGAAAAAAGACCAGATCCATGACTTCTTGGAATTAATCCTACTTCTGCTTTGATTTCTCTTATTTGGTCTAATCCTCTTCCGTCAATTCTTATTTCTTTGGTTAATACAATTTCATGAACAATTCTATCAACTTCTTCGTCAAAGAAGTTGAATCCAAATCTAATTTCGTTTGGTTCTGCGTAATTTTCTTTTAAGTAATTGGAAAAATCTCTTCTTAAATCGCTTAATTTTTCATTCTGGTCCTTGTCTGGTTGTTTAAGAACGTTGTCTATTTTATTTCCAATCCATTCTTTGATGTTCTTTTCTAGTTTGCCGTTTTTAAATTCGTCAATTGTAAATTTCTCTTTCCCGATTTCTCCAGCTATTTCCTTTTGAAAATCAATTAATTTTTTAATATGGCTTTCCGCGAGTTCTAAGCTTTTAATAACAGTTTCTTCGTCAATTTCTTTGCTATTAGATTCTACCATATTAATAAGAACCTTTCCTTCTTCTTCAATGCCAGCGACAGTAAGACTTAAATCGGATTCTTCTTTTTGTTCGTACATTGGGTTCAGAATGAGTTCGCCGTTTGTTTTCCCGATAATTACAGTGCCGATAGGGCCGTGCCAAGGAATATCAGAAATTGAAAGAGCGATTGAAGCAGCGAGCAGTCCTAACGGAGCAGGATCATTTTTCCCGTCCCAAGAAAGACAAGTAACAATTATCTGTATTTCCCTGTTTAGATTTTTCGGAAACCTTGGTCTTATAGCTCGATCAATTAATCTTGAGTTGAGAACGGCTTCGTCTGAGGGCCTTCCTTCTCTTCTTATATAGCGCGCTCCTCTTATTTTTCCAGCAGCATAATATTTTTCTTCGTAATTTACGCTGAGAGGGAAAAAATTAACATTGCTTGATTCTTCTTTTGCCATCACGCAAGTGGCTAAAAGAAGAGTATCCTCATATTGAACCAAAATGTTTCCATTAGCATTTTCAGCTAAATCACGGGCTATAACTTTCAACTCTTTTCCTCCTAAATCTGTTTTAAATGTTTTTTCTTCCATAAATATTTATTTTTTAAGCAAGTATTTGTCAAGATCCTTGTCGAGATCAATAAACTCATCGGCTACTCCTCTTAATTCTGAAGAAGTAGTTTTGCCAAAAGCAATCACCTCAACTCTATTCCCTCTGTTTTTAAGGTATTCCACCAAAGGAATAAAATCTCCGTCTCCGGAGCAAAGTATAATTACGTCTAGTCCAGGGGCCGTTCTTATTGCGTCAATTACTATCCCTACATCCCAGTCTGCTTTTTTCATCCCTCCGTAAAATTCTTTCAGGTCTCTCACTCTTGTTTCTATTCCAAGACCGGTTAGAGCTTCAAAGAAAGGCTTTTCTTCTCCAGTCTTTGTTCTGACTACATAGGCAAAAGCTCTGATAAATTTTCTTCCCGAAATAGCTTTTTCTAAAATTTCACCGAAATTTACTTTTGCTTTGTATAAATTCTTAGCTGAATGATAAAGATTTTGGACGTCCATTAAAACTTCCACCCTTTGTTCTCTTGGTTTTATGGGTCTTATTTTTTTAACCATATTTTAAAAAAGAGTATTTATTTTTTAAGTCCAAGGTTTTTTATTAAAGCCTTGTATTTTTTCTCATCTTCAGCTTCGAAATTTTTGAGTAGTTTTTTTCTTTTCGAAACCATCGTTAACAAACCTCTTTTTGAATGGAGGTCTTTAGGGTGATCCTTGAGATGATCTAGAAGTTGATTGATTTGCTCGGTAAGCAAAGCAATTTGAACTTCAACAGATCCGGTGTCTTTATCGTGAACTTTATATTTCTTGATTAATTTGTCTTTTTCTTCTTGTGTTAACATATTATTTTATTTTACATTAAAGTTAAAAAACAGAAAAGTGTTCTGTTTTCTTCTTTTTTATTCTTTCAGTGCCCCCACCAGGACTCGAACCTGGAACTCGCTGCTTAAGAGGCAGCTACTCTGCCAATTGAGTTATGAGGGCGCCATTAATTTTTAATTGATCAATTTAAGATTAATTTCGCAATTTATTTGATACCAACCACTACCAAAACCAACCCAATCTGCAATTCCAACAGCACTAAAGATCTCGCTTATTATTAACCAAGAAGCATATATTATTACTAACCCTATTACTGCCGATGTTAAAACGCTCTTTGCCTTATTTACTTTTTCTGTGCTTCCAGCAGCAAAGTAAAAACTAATACCGCCCAATATAAAAACGATAGTTGCAATTGGGGGAACAAGCTTTAATAAAATGAAGCTAACTATCCCGTTAATCATAACAAAAATATGACAGAGAGTGCAAGTGACAAAGGTTTCTCCGCTTTGACATCTAAAGCATTCACCTCCTCGCCAAAAATAACCCTGTCTTAAACATGTCACTTCATCTGTTATTTTAGTAATTGGTCCAGCGATATAACCATCTACGTCCATACATTTTCCACAAGGGACAAGTCCTTCGTAGTTGACTGTATATGGTGTAACGCCGACATGAAGTATCTGATAACTGCCAGCAGAACTAGCCAGGGGAAATAACAAAAATATGAAAATAAATAAAACTAAAAATTTTTTCATATGTGCCCTCGAGAGGATTTGAACCCCTATCTTTTG
>CAYUNN010000010.1:0-58586 GCA_964445905.1 uncultured Candidatus Saccharibacteria bacterium
AATTTAATCCCTAATTTTTCAGCAACCTAATGAAGTCATTTTTCATTACAATCAATTTTATGAGAAAGCGCAACTATTTCCTGAAAATAAGTATCTGCTTTTTTATCATAAAAATCAATTGAAGTCTGGGGATTGGAAAAATCGTCTTTGTTAGTAAGATTTGATATTGATTCTTTTAAATCATCTTTCGTAGCAAAAACTTTTATTAATTTTTGTAAATCTTCACTAGTTAACATGTTTATACTCTTATTGAATATTTATATTTTTACTACAATAAGCAAAACGAAATTTAAAAACTTAACTTATAAAAGAGTGTGTCAAATTGATTAAATCAGGTTTGGAGTTTTTTAGACAAATAGCCATTATTACTCCTTGCTGCCCCGAACAACAAATAATATCTAAATTTATTTAATTTAAAATAACTGGCTCTCTAGTTAAAAATAATTTTTCAATTACATTTTTTCATTTTCTAACATTAATTTAAGCAAAAATACCGTATCTTGCTTAAGATCAGACTTAACCCAAGCCTTTTGTTTTTCATCTTTTATCTCGCCCAAACCAGATAGAATACCACGATTAGGCATATTTTCCATAAATTCAATGCATTTTTCAAGATAATCGGAGAATTTCATCTCCGTTCTCTTCTCCACAATTTCCCTGTTTATCTCCCAGTTGTTTTTTAAGAAAAAATGAATATCAAAAATATCGCGATTAGCAGTTTTACCACGCTCGGTCATAGCCACCAATTTATGAGCAAACATATCTTTGCGCTTCATAACAAGCATTGAGATGCCAAGATAATTTTTAACCTCGTATTGTGAACCAAAAATCCTCTTGCTAATTTCAACTTTTATATTTTGATCTTCTTCTCTGTAAGAAAGATGAATAAACAAAGTGTGCATTTTATCTCTTTTATCTTTTATTGTTCCGTATTTATCAACAATATTTTTTACCTTATCAAAAACTTCCTGTTCTTTATTCTCGTCAAGCAAATCAAAATCAAGATCAACGGAAAAGCGATCTAAATTATAAAAAAGATATGCGGCTGTGCCACCCTTAAAACCCAAAAGGGGCCCAAGCGAATTATCAGTATAAATATCTTTTAAAATTCTAATTAAAATATTTTTATGGGCAGCTATATTTAATGTCATATAGTTTTTTGATAGTTTTTAACTTCTTTTTCCATTCTTTTATTTGAATAAATAGGTAAAATCCCCATTATTTTATTCCAATCAAGAGCAGATAAATTATCAAAGTAATAATTTTTGTTTAGATAAACTACGTCCAAGAAAGCTCTCTCGGGGATAGCAACGAAATAATTATTCTTATCTTCTATACCGGCATTATCAGTCAAAATCGATTCTTTGATTTTCTTATAAGAATAAACTTGTCCATCAACGGTTATTTCTCTGGTCAGGTATGAGGCAACAAAAATTTGGCCATAGCTTTGAAAAACAACACCAGCTCTACCCAAAACAGTTTCAAAACTGATATATGATGGAGTGTAAATTTTTGCAGCTAATTCGTTTTTATCATAATTTTTATCTTTTGCATAAAGCCCCTTTCTTATTGGATAAAGCTCACCCCTCTTAACATAATAATTTAATCTTCTATTCAACAATATTGAATTTTTATCCTGAGAAGCTAAAAGAATATCTTTAAAAGAAAAGACAGTTTTATTAGAACGCAATATGTTTAAAATATCAGTTTTTTCCATAATTTTAATTATTTATAGTCTAAATATTACACTAAGTGTTATATTTAGTTTAAATTATAACAAAAACTGTGTCAAATTAAAAAGACGCTAAGAACATTATTCCAATATGTTTCTTTAAGCTACTTAAATCAAAAAACCGCTTTTTCAAGCGGGAATAACAGCCGATAAATTTCTCAAAAAAAAAGAAACTTTTAAGACATTTTCACTAAAACTTGTCCAAAAAGTAGTCTCTTCGTTTAAAAAAATCTTTTGCCTGGGCAATTACTCTTTTCTCGGCCTCATCGGGAAGCAAGTCGGCCACTTCTCTAAAATAGGAAGCTACTCTTCCAAAATAAAGGCATCTTAATGCTTCAACAAGTTTGGCATTCTTTTCCGGGTCATAGCAATAAAGAAAATCATACATTATTTCTATCCACATCTTGGAATTAATGTAGGGTCTTCCTTTTTTCTCCATTTGCTCCAATTTTTTAAAATTACCAGGAGAAAGGCACTTCTTAAACCAATCTTTATTCAAATCAAATTCATCTATGAACAAGCGATCAAAATGAGAATAATCAGGAATAAGATTTCTCAGCCAAAGAGCTTTTTTGCTATTCAAAATAGGTGTTTCCTTAATTTCTCTTACTTCTCTAATTCGATCTAGATTATCTTTTAATCCTTCAAATAAAGTCTCTACTACTTGAATAAACATAGGACCCAGATTGGGAGTACTGCTTTTATGAACTTTCTTGCCAAGATTAATCTGGCCTATTTTTTCTCCTGATAAAATAGCATTTAAACTCATAAAAACATCTATTCCAAACTGATAAGTGTTTTCAGCCCATTTCTTTTCTAGCCAAATATCAACCATTCTTCCTGAAAAAGAAAATTCGCCTCCAATTGGCTGGCGAATATCTGACCCTAAAAGTCCGTAAAATAAAGGAAAAACAATATTATTTGTTATCGTAGCATCATCCTTTTTCCGACTATAGAAAGGAGCGATATAGCCGTATCCGGACTGAATCGGTTCTATCATCTTCTTAACCCAGGTTGGCCTTATGTTTCTTAAATCAGCATCCACTACTAACCCTGCTTTCCCTTCTAGCTCTCTGAATAGAGAAAAAAGGTTATAAAAATTCAACCCTTTGCCCTTTTCCCCCGGCGACGAACTTGCATAAATCAAGGGAATTTTTGATTTAGTCTTGAGAAAAGCCTCTCTGGTCCCGTCAGGAGAATAATTGTCAACATTGATTATTACACTTTTTTTATCAGGAAAATACTTGGTCAACCCTTCAGAGACCTGCTCCGTCACAGATCCTATTGTTCTAACTTCATTATAAGAAGGAACGCCTACTATTATTTCTGCTTTTTTAACTCCTTTAGGATTAAAAACCTCCATAAAATTACATTCTCATCATTTTTTCAGCTAATAATCTCTGCATTTTTTTAATCGCATCATTAAAGCAATCTTTTAAAACACTTTCTTGTTTTTCTTTTTCTAAATCATTATTTAAACTTATCTCCTCTACTTCCATGTTACCGTTAACGATTACCTTGACCCCTTCCTTTTCAGACTCAAACATTTCTTTTTCCAAAGATTTCTTTAATTCTCTAATTTGCTTCATCTTTTTTAAATCATCAAACATGTTTTTTTATTTTATTTTTTTTAATTAATAAACATAAGGATTGCTCCTTATGCAATTTCAATTACCCATTCTACTATCTAAGTTATTATTTACAAGTTATTTTTTTAATTATCTTTTTCGCAAAAATTAATCAGGGATCAAGGGACGTAAGTTATCCACAACTCCTAATTTGCTTTTTCTTTTTCTTCCTGTGGAAAAGAAAAAAGATCAGGCTTCTTAATAATGATCTTGTAAATATTCTCTATAAAGTCACCGCCGGCATAACCGATAATAAAAGACAGAGCCGGGCTAAAAGATCCCAAAAAAGTAAAACCTAATTCCTTAATGCTTATAGCAGCCAATAAACCAATGATTCCAGAAAGAATCATCATGCTTAGAAAGTAAGACAACTTAAACTCTACATTTTTATAGGAAAACTGATGCTTAATAAATCCTACAAGGCCTCTTACTGCTCCCCCGCCAAAACCAGCCATTAAAATAATCAAATACATAATTCTTTAAAATAAGATTTCTAAACTATTAATTTCTTCCCAATTATATTCATCGAGAACAATGATCTTATCGGTCCCTATCACGTAAAGATAATCATTTATATAGATGGCTCTCGTTGCCATAATATCACTTACTGCTCTCTCCAGTCTAAGGAAGCCTTTATCATAAGAAAAGATATATCCCCCTTTATTCCCGGGCAAGAAGAAAACTTCATGCTCTCTGTCTAATAAAAACGCATGATGATTATTCAACACATCAGACCAATATTCATTCAAAAAATACTTGTCAATTTCTCTTGGATCTTTAGGCGAACTCACATCAAATAGAGATAATTTAACTTGTCCTCCTTCTTTCCCTATTCCCAAAATCTTATCTTTTGTTATCGGATGAAGATAAGAAGAATAACCGGGAATTTTCAGCTCTCCCTCCATTTTAGGATTTCTAGGATTAGATAAGTCTAAAACATAAAACGGATCAATCTCCCTAAACGTAACCACATATCCCTTGTCCTGAACAAATCTAACAGAATATATTCTTTCTGTTAAGCCAAGATCTTTTACCGAACCAGTAATATTCAAACTTTTATCAAGAATATAAACATCATTAGCAGAATCGCCCAGCCTGCCAATCATTGACCAGCCATCACCCACAGTAACAGCTACTCTCAGACTGTTTTCATATTCATCCAGAGAAAATTGATTAAGAAGCTTGCCCGGTACATTACCTGCAGCCACCAAGTCAAAACTATCCAAGTCTATTTTAACTATTCCTGTTTTTTCCAGCTCTCTCTTGTTCTCTTTATGATAGTCAACCATCCGATTGTTAATTTCATTCTCAACCCTTAATTTTTTGTCTCCATCTAAAGAATTCAAATAATTATTAAAAATAATTCCAAATTCCGTCATTTTCGCTGCGCTGCTAATATCATATTCGCTTAATTTATCTATTCTTTCAATTATCCTGCTTGGAATTATATCTTGGCATTCTTCCTTGAAAAAACGGGACATAAAACTAATAAAATCTCCGTAGTAGTAATAAGTCAAGTAAATACCTTCGTTTGACATGTAGACCAATGATTTATCAGAAGAACCAACAAAAGAAAGGTTTTTTTCAATTTCTCCCGTAGCTGGATCAAGAATAAAAGCATTATATGTTACATCAACCGGAAATGGGTTAACTGGATAATAAACGTCACTACATTTGACTTCAAACGAAACGCCCTCCATTATTAATGGTCTGATCGGACAAGGCTGATAAATATCAATATTTGTTTGAGTAATTAAATAAATCTTACCCTTATAAAGCCTTGCTCCCGTTAAAGATGTTCTTGGCTCTAATCCTACTTCCCATTCTTTCTTGGGGGATTCAGGGTCAGAGACATCATAACCAAAAACATTTTTACCTGAAAAAATCACCAGGCTTTTGTCAGCTAAGAGAAGTTCTCCTCTTTCATTGATTTCAGAATCAAGATTTAAATCTTCGGGAGGAAAAGCCTTAACAAGATTAATCTTCCCTAGTGAAGGGACAGGTATTCTTTCTAAAATGGGGTAATAATTTCTTGCCGAAGAAAAATAAATTTCCTTTCCATCTGTTTTAACTATATCTGGTTCGTCTATTCCCTCAACTTGAACATTGGTTTCAGAAACTCTAGTTATCCCAGATTCTTCCGATGACTTAACAGAACCCGGTAAGGCCAAAGGCATCTCCCCTACGCTCTCGTCTAAAACATCCATTCTAGCTGGAAATCCAGCGCTGTAAGCAAGGTTTTCGTTTAGATTAGCTTCTTGGAGCCAAGCCTTAAAATCATCCTGAGAAGAAAATTTATTAATTCCCTCTACTTTTTCAGTAACAGAAGAACGTCCGGTTGTTCTTCTTATTGTTTCAGTAAAAGTTTGAAAATTTAACTTTTCAAATTCAATAAAAATGGAAACGATGATAGCTAGTGATAAAAAAATTAAAATCACTATTGCTATTACACTGTCTATATTTCTTTTCATATTTATTTAATTAAACAATTAATTTTTTGTTCTTTAATAAAATTTTAAATTGACTGGTCATAACTTTTTTCTCCTCTTTCAGAAAAATAACAACTAGGCAACTCTCTTTTTTCTTGATGATACTTTATGCCTTGACAACAAATTCCCTTTCTTAAACGATCAGGCCATGTGCAAGGACAATCTTTTAAATTTTCCTCTTCCTTGCACTTCATAAAATATTTTTTATTTACATTTTTATTTTATCATAAATGACAGTAAAAAAGAAAAAAAGTTATCCGAAGGCCAGGGGGCTTGACAGAGTTTTTAAGAAAAATATAATTCTGTTAAAGGTCGATAAATTAGAAAATACCTTTTCTTAAAAGAAATAAAAACATGGAAAGAGAATTATATAATTTCTTTTCTTTTGACGAGGAAGATATGGAAGAAGATTTTGACGAAGACACGGAAGAAGATTTCAGTTGTGAAGATGAAGATGAAGACGAAGACGAAGAAGAAGATGACGATGATTTTGACGAAGAAGAATAAATCATCTATTTGAATTAGCAAATAAAATCTTGAATTTAAAAACCCTGTTATGAGCAGGGTTTTTTATAATGAATTTCGCTATTATTATTGCTTCATCTTTAATGAAGCAATATCTCTGCTTCACCTCTCAAGCTTTTCATTTTCTTTTGAGAAATTATTGTTTTTTTAGAAAAACTTCTAATGTCTATTTCTAATAAATTCCTTGCAAGCATCATTCTCTTTTTGGCAAAGACATTAGCAATATCGTCCCCAAGAGAGGGAAGAATGGTAATAGGATAAAGTTTTTCTTCTTCAATTAATGACTCCAGTCCTCTTTTTTTAGGATAACGCCAACCAAGAAGATCTACTCCCACGCAATTAGAATACTTTATTGCCTTTTCTGTAAATTTAGCATTGGTAATCAATATGCTTTCAACCGAATCATTCTTAAAAAAACCTCCCCTCTTAATATCTAAAAAGCGAGCATAATTTATAAGAGCCTCGTTTGAATCAACCTTTCCTCCGGGAATATTTCTATACTTACATTCTCCGATAAGAACGCTATTTTCTTTTCTGGCTAAAAAATCTACCTCGTAGTTACAGCAATAACCGGGAATTCTTTGATTGAGCTCTATTTTAAATCCTCTTGAAGAAAATATTTCTGCCACATATTTCTCAAAAGGAAATCCGGTAGGCCCAAGTTTCTTCATCGCTTCTTTTAAAGAAAAACGAAAAGCTGGTTTTAATTCTTCCTTAGACAACAATTCCTTTACTCGCTTGTAAATATCGGCTGTTTTAATACCAGGCTTTGCTTCTTTTTTGATCGTCTCGGCAATTTTTTGAGCCAAATTTTCAGACGCTCCCACTCTAATTGACGATTCATAAACTTTTTTAAAAGAGAAAGGTTCTTTCTCGCCCTTAAGATTTACCACGTACAAAGAATTCATAAATCAATTATTTCATAAATTTTATTCCTCTTTTTAAAACCTTTGATTAACCTTATTCTACTTCTGGAAAGATTAAAATAGTCAGCCAAGACAATAAAAATTTCTTTGTTGGCTCTACCCTTTTCTGGTTTTTCTTTAATTGTTATCAGAAACTCGTTCTCTTTTTTCTTAATAATTTCTGTTTTTTTAGAACCGGGGATTACTTTCACTTTAATCAACATAAATTAAAGATCCAGATTGTCAGAAATGCCTTGCATTGCTTCAAGAGCAATTTTAGCAAATCCTTCTAACCTTAAACCTAAATAATCTTCGCATTTTGCAATAACTTCCCTGTTAGCTCCCTTAGCAAAAGCTCCTTCCCTATACCTTTTAAGAACTGAATCAACCTTAAGATCAGACAGTTTTTTTGAGGGTAAAACAAGAGCAGCTGCCACAATCAAGCCCGTTATGGGGTCGGTAACGAATAAGGCTTTCTCTAATAATGTTTGAGGCTCTATTCCATGCTG
Organism: uncultured Candidatus Saccharibacteria bacterium; assembly: GCA_964445905.1. Taxonomy (GTDB): domain Bacteria; phylum Patescibacteriota; class Minisyncoccia; order Minisyncoccales; family JAGGXC01; genus CAYUNN01. Next base: position 7,789 of record CAYUNN010000010.1, read on the forward strand.
ATAATTATGAATTTTTACTGCAGAAATAATATCTTTATCTATCCCCAGGTCTTCTAACATATCTACTGCAACATAAGAGTGCATATCGGGATCCCTTTTTGTCATTTCGCAATCAATGTCATGAAGAAGACCGGTAAGAGCCCATTTCTCTTCATCTTTATCAAAATGGCGAGCAAGAACTCTCATCACTGCCTCAACAGCCAAGCAGTGCTTTATCAAATTACGGCTAAAAATATTTTGTTTAACTAATGCTAGGGCCTCTTCTCTTTTCATAATTATTAATTAGAATATTGAAAATAAAAAGAAGTTCCATTCCAACCAGGGCTCTCTGTTTCAAAAATTCCAGTTCCTCCTCCAGGGACAGGAGAGGTTATTGATAAGTCTGCTGATTCCCCCTGGTTTTCAAGGTTAGCATAAACAGCACAATTCTTTCCTTCTTCATCGACAATATAAAAATATTTTGATTCTTCCTCTGTTCCTGTTTTCGGATCCTTTGGAATCTTCGAAAAATATTCTTCATACTTTGGATTGTTATCAATCAGCTCTTCAGCTAGAGAAACAAGATCATACTCCCCCGCTCCTTCCTCGGGTAAATAGCAGGAATAAGTTAACATTTTTCCAATCTGAGAAATTTCTGCTTTTCTTTTTGAATCTCTCGCTTTAAATCGAGCACCGGAAAGCGAAATTAGAACAACGCTAGATATAATTCCGATAATAGCTATAACAATCAAGAGTTCGACCAGAGTAAAAGCTTTTTGTTTGTTATTTAAAATCAAAGCAATTTAAAATCATTAATAATCAAACCAAAATTATAGCCAAGATATTCAGCTGCTATTCTACAATAAACCATTCTATCGGTAAAAATTTCAAAGTATTCCATTACGGGTACAAACTCTGTATCAATTTCCAAAATCAAATCTATTCTTTTTTCTTTGCTATTAATTCTTAATTTACTTTTTTGAGTAGCATAATTAACCCGTTCGTGAATATCTGATTTTATCTTTTCTATACCCCTAGTGATTACCCTGGAACGCCTGACGTCTGACTTGTCTGCAAGAACAGTAATCGCTGAAACCTTATTGGCAAAAGCCAAATCTCCTCTGTCGTGATTAGCAATTGCCTGCATAATAATAGCCATTTCTCTCGGCTCAAAATTATTATTAAACACTTGATGAAAAAGAAGTGCTCCCATATAGCTATGATGACTTCGACTTAAAAAATTACCCATATCATGGCAAAAACTGGCGATAGAAGCCAGTTCTTTTTCTCTTTCGCTTAAGCCAATTGCTTCAGACAACTCTTGAGCTCTCCCTGTTACAAAGTTTGCATGAATTAATCCATGATCCGTATAAGATAGAGCAGCTAAAGCACTTCTGGTTTGTTCAATAAATTCTAAAACTTGATCATTTTTTTTAACTTCTTCTAATGTAAAATTCATTTTAATGATAATTAATATTTTATTCTAAAAGATTCGAATTCCCCTTTATGATCCTGCCAATCTATTTGAACATTTTTTACCGATGACCAGGCAGATCCTTTTTTCGACCATTCTATTAATTCAACCAAACAATTCTCCTCCCCTTCTGCTACTAGCTCTACTTTGCCATCATTTAAGTTTCTCACCCAGCCAGTTAGTCCAATTTTCTGAGCTTCTTTTTTAACGCTCGCTCTAAAAAACACTCCCTGTACTTTGCCAGAAATTAACAAATTGACTCTTTTTTTATTGTCCATATTTTTAAAAACCAGAAAATTCACCAATATCAGAAATTGGAATAATAAAAGGTCCTTCCTGGTCAATTCCTTTCATCCCCACTAAGCCACCTTCTATGTTAAATAGAGGGCTGCCTGCCAAAATATCTTCGTCGTAAATATCAGTTTTTATCTTGTTTTCTGTTAAGTAGCTTACAATTCCTTCGCCAACCATGTTTCTTAATTCCAATCCATCAAGGAAAGCACTCAGGAAAAACACTCTTTGTCCAAGCATAATATCATTTTTGTTAATAAAATTAACCGTTGGCCAATTGCTTCCTTCGGCTTTTAACATAACAAGACCGTCTTTTCTTTTAATAACACTGGCAACCAAATTCCCCTTTTTAGATATCAGAGTAATATCAGAGCCCTGAGGAATAACTTCTGACACAGTAAGAATTAGACCATCTGAAGTAATAATAATGCCTGAACCGTTAACGACTTTGCCGTTAATTTTTGCTCTCGTTCCCACAACAACATTATCTATTTTTTTTATTGCTTCCCGTAGAGCAATATTTTCTTGAATGTAAAATATCTTTTCCTCGTTAATATATATAGGTCTTTTTTCTAAACCATATTCATAAAAAAGCGGTTTATCTACAAAATAAGGCCATAAAATTTGTTCAGAAAAAATTCCGCCTACTATCCCAGTTACAAATATTCCTATAATTATAATAATGTTTTTTATCATCCGAATAATATAAAGCTTAAAACGTTCTTAATTTTAATATTTTTTACCAAGCTTATTTGCCTGCAATAACTTTTTCTTTATTATTTAATTTCAATAATTCTTTTGGTCCTCTAAAGAATAATTCTTCTTTTTTTGCCCCAATAAAAACTTGGTCGCCTTCTTTGATTTCTCCTGAAACTATTTTGAAAGCCAATGGATCTAATACTTCCTGTTGGATAACTCTTTTGAGCGGTCTTGCTCCCAGACGAGGATCAAAACCTTTTTGAGCTAGTAATCTTTTAGCTTCATTAGAAACCTTGAGTTTAAGGTTTTTTCTTTTTAATCTTTCTTTAACTTTTCTAAGCTCGAGAGTAACGATTCTACGGATTTCTTTTTCTCTTAAGTAATTAAAGATTACAATTTCATCAATTCTATTTATAAATTCAGGGCTGAATTCTTTCTTCAGAGCTTCGGAAACTTTTTCTCTTAACCTTTCTTGGTTCCCCTTATAGCTATCTTTGCCAAATCCAAGACTGCTCATCTCTTTAATATTTTCAGAACCAGCGTTAGAAGTCATAATTAAAATACAGTTCTTGAAAGAAGCTGTTCTTCCTTTAGCGTCAGTTAATCTTCCATCCTCTAAAATTTGAAGAAGAATATTAAATACTTCCGGATGAGCTTTTTCAATTTCGTCTAAAAGAACAACCGAATAAGGTCTTCTTCTTATTTTGTCGGTTAATTGACCTCCGTCATCGTGACCAACATAACCGGGCGGAGAACCAATCATCTTGGAAATATCATGTTTCTCCATATACTCAGACATGTCTAGCCTGACTAATGCTGACTCGTCGTTAAACAAAAACTCAGCAAGTGCTCTCGCAGTCTCAGTCTTTCCTACACCGGTAGGACCTAAGAACATAAAAGAACCGAGAGGCTGATCTTCTTCTGAAATACCCGCTCTTGACCTGCGAATTGCAGCAGAAACTGCTTTTATTGCTTTTTCCTGGCCAACAACTCTTTTCTCCAAAATGTTCTCCATTCTGGTCAGCTTTTGAGACTCACTCTCCATTAATTTTGTAACCGGAACTCCAGTCCAGCGAGAAATAACTCCTGCTATATCTTCTTCTGTAACTTCTTGTTTAAGAAGACAGTGCTTTTTTTGAACTTTAATTAATTTTTTCTCGGCAGAATTTAATTCTTTTTCCAGTTCGGGAATCTTTCCATACTTTATCTCAGCCACTTTCTGAAGATCGGGAATCTGACCCATTTCAAGCTGAGAGAACAAAGAATCTATTTTCCCTTTCAGATCTTTAATCTTAGAGATTAATTCTTTTTCTATCCTCCATTTAACTTCTATCTCTTCGGCTCTTTCTTTTAAATCGGCCAGGCTTCTTTTTATCGCTTTATATCTTCTCTTTGCTTTATTTTCTTTTTCATTTTTCAAAGCTTCTTTCTCAATTTCGAGTTTATTAATTTCTTGTTTTAACTCATCTAACTCGACTGGATCCGATTCAATCTCCAGTCTCAAGCCAGAAGCAGCCTCGTCCATTAAATCAACGGCTTTGTCAGGAAGAAACCTTCCTGTAATATACCTACGGGATAATTCTGTTGCAGCTATCAAGGCGGAATCCTTTATCTTCACTCCGTGATGAACTTCATATTTTTCTTTAAGTCCCCTCATTATTGCAATAGTGTCTTCAACCGAAGGTTCAGAAACATAAATAGGCTGAAACCTTCTTTCTAACGCCCCGTCTCTTTCTATGTATCTTTGATATTCTTTTGATGTCGTTGCTCCGATTGCTCTTAATTCTCCTTTTGCTAGAGCAGGTTTAAGCAAATTTGACGCATCTACCGCTCCTTCCGCCTTTCCAGCGCCAACGATTGTATGCAGCTCATCAATAAAAAGAATATAGCTGTCTTTTGCTTTTCTTAATTCTTTTAAGAAAATCTTTATTCTATTTTCAAATTCCCCCCTAAATTTAGTTCCTGCCACCAAAGAGCCGATATCCAGAGAAATAAGCTGTTTATTTTTCAAACTTTCAGGGACTGACCCTTTGACTATTCTCTGAGCTAATCCTTCAACTATAGCGGTTTTTCCTACGCCTGCCTCGCCGATTAAAACAGGGTTATTTTTTGTTCTTCTGGATAATACCTGCATCAGTCTTCTAATCTCGGACTCTCTTCCAATAACTGGGTCTAATTTTTGAGCTTTGGCTTCTTTGGTTAAATTACGAGCATACTTTTCAATCACCTGATACTTTGATTCGGGATTGGGATCGGTTATCTTCTGATCCCCTCTTATATTATTAAGGGTTTTCAATATAGAATTATAGTCCAACTTATTAAATTCAATTTCGCTTCCAACCAGGCTAGTTTTAATTAATACTTCTTTTGCTTTATTCTCTATTTGAATTAAAGCTAATAACAAATGCTCTACTGAAACATATTCATCCCCCATTTTCATTGCTTCTTCTTTCGCCCTGTTCAAAACATCTCCCATGTCCTGAGTTAAGTAAAAATGACCGACTCCTTGGGGATTAACTGCTTGAGGAATATTTTTGATAGCCTTTTTTGTCCTTTTTCTTAAGTCATCAATGTCTGCTCCCATTTCCTGAAGAATAGTGAAAACTATTCCATTTTGCTGAAAAAGCAACGCCAAAAGCAGATGCAAAGCATCGACTTGTTGATGATTCTCTTTCTGAGCAATAGATCTAGCTTTTAATATTGCCTGTTGAGTTTTATGAGTAAAATTTGAACCGTTCATAGCAATTACTTATTAGCAAAATATTTTATAAAGTCAACCTTTTCATTTTTGTCTTTCAGAAAAAATTAATTGTAAATCAAGTTCTTCTTCTCCTCTTAGAACCCTTAAACTTACCTCATCTCCTGGATCATATTTAAATAAAATGTCCGCCAAGGAATTATCTAAAGTAATTTTTTCGTCGTTTATTTCAAGGATTATATCTTCTCCTCTAATTCCAGATTTATCCGCAGGAGAACCAGGGAAAATTGCTTCTTCAATTTTTTCTCCCTTGCTGTTTCGTCCCACCCATGCTCCGTAATCAACAGGAAGATTATAATCTTCTTTAAGGCTTTTAGTTACGGGAGTATAATAAACTCCTATAAAAGGATAGGTAATTTTTCCTTCTTCTCTAATTTGTTCGATATCTCTCTTGGCTTTGTTGACCGGAATAGCAAAACTAATGTTTTGTGCGTCTAAAGCCGTAGCGGTATTAATTCCAACTACTTCTCCTTTTAAATTAAGCAGAGGACCTCCTGAATTTCCTTTATTGATCGCTGCATCTGTTTGAATAACATCATCGATCGTTTCCACTATTCCTCCTCCAGAAGCAGTTACTGTTCGCCCAAGTCCAGAAATTACTCCTACCGAAACCGTATTTCTAAATTCACCCAGCGCGTTTCCTATCGCAACAACCGTTTGCCCAATTTTTAGATCGGATGAATCTCCAAGCTTTACAACGGGAAAATTAACTTCACTTTCTTTTATTTGCAAGACTGCTAAATCTTGGACTGGATCTTTAGCTAAGACCTGAGCTGGAAATTTTTCTCCGTCATTAGTAAAAATTGTATACTCGGCATCTTCATCCATTACAACATGTTTGTTGGTAATAACCATTCCGTCTTCTGAAACAATAAAGCCAGAACCTCCTCCTATTTCTCTTTTTTCAGTTCCTTTTTGACGATATTGAGGTATTTCAAAGTAAAACTCCCCTCCAAAAGGATTGATATAATATTCTTCGAAAACCGGCATGTCCTTTGTTATAATAATACTTACAACAGCAGGGGAAGCTCTTTCAACTACTTCAACTACAGCTTGCTCTTGAGGGATTATAGAAGAACGATCAACAATATTTTCTGTTTTTTCGGAATCGGATAAATCTAAATTTAATCTTGAAAGAATGCTTTTAGCTTCTGAGTAATAATAATTACTTGAAATAATTCCCGCACAAAAACCAAAAAAAGAAGAGAGAAGGACAATCAAAAGAATGATTATTGAAATTTTTCTTATCTCTTTCATTTTAACTTGCAAATTAAAAAGTTAATTAATAGCTATTATTATTTTATCAATTTTGCCCTAAAAATCAATTTCAAAAAAATATCAATTATAGACTCTTAGCTTCATTCCAAATACTAGGCATATCTTTCTCTTCTTTCATCCAGTACCACCATTCCGCTCCCCAGAGATAAAAATAATCAAACCCAGTTTTTTTTGCAAAATTAATATTATCTCTAAACTGTTCTAAATTCATAGTCTCTCCATGTTCTTCAAAAGGAAGATCGGGAACTGGCACTCGCCCCCATGGTTCTGCTTGTAATTCTCCACAAATCACTTTTTTGCCAAAAATCTTATCTATAATTTGAGATTTTCGCCAATAAAAAACAGGTGGAAAAGGGTAATTAACGTACCTATCAAACTCATGAAACCAAACTTTTCTATAAAGACTGATACTTACTATATCTCCTATCCTAGCCACCTTAAACCAAAACCTATTCGAGCCAGAATCACTAATAACCACAGGACGATTTTTGAAATCAAGCGATTTGACAAGACCGACCTCTTTTCTTAAAAATACTCCCGAAACTTCGTATGATTCTGGACAACCGCCGAACTCAAAAAAGGGTTCGTTTTCAACTTGCCAAGCCCAGATAGAATCGTTTTCTCTATATCTCAGAATAACTTTCTCAATCATTTCTAAGGTAGATTCTTTTTGTTCTTCTTTATTAAGATTTTCTGCCCATTGGGGAATATGACACTCTGGCCAACGAGGGACTTTCCTTCCTAAGACAAGCATCACTCCGACGTCTCTCTTCTCTGCCTCATTTATCTTGAAGTCTAAATCATCAAAATAATACTCACCTTTTTGAGGTTCTATCAAATCCCAGTAAGCAATAATTTTTACGTTGGATATTTCTAAATCATCCAACAATGCAAGATAATTCTCTTTCCAATCAAGCCCTAATTCTTCAGAATATTTTTGAGAAAAAGCAACCCCCCATGAAATATCGTCTGCAATTGGCGCCCTCCCGATAAAAAGCCAACAAAAAAATATCAGCACTAAAACTCCAATTATTCCAAGAATTAATTTTAATTTCTTTTTAATCATTTTTTTATAATGACAAGAAAAATAATCCTAGCACTATTAACCAAATAGCCAATGTTTTTTGAGCTATTACCTTTCTGGATATTTCTTCTTTTAATATATTGGGAAACTTAAAAAATAAAAAGGTAGCAAGGATTATTAAAAATATATATTGAAATCCAGCTAGGGCATTAATTATAGGGAGGAATATAACGGGGGCTAAGAATATTGCTCCATTTTGTAAAACATTGGCCAGAGCGGCAGAGCCCTTACACAAAATGAATGGTAAAGCTATTTTCTTCTTCGCAAAACTTTTTTGCTCGTTAAAAACCTTCATCCTTACTTCGCGGAAAAAAAGAAAACAAAGAGCAGTAAGAAAAGAGCCAACTTTCATCCAGATAAAACCAGTCCAAAAAGGCAAAAAATTATAGACTATCTTAATAAAAATAAAAGACAAGCCAAAAAGAAAAGAGGCAACCAAACACATTTTCAAACTCCTAAAAGTATCTGTTTTTTCTTTATGTAAACTCAAAGAAAAACTTCCTAGCATTAGAAATATTAAAGCAAGAATTTTATAGGCATCCATTCCTTCTTTTTCAAAACCAAGATTGATGGGAATAAAAGTAAAAATATAAATAAAACCCAGGGTAAATAAAGGAATAATTGCTCCAACCATCGGGCCAACCCTTGAAACTTCAAATTCAATCACGCTCTTGTAATAAAAAAACAAAGACAAGAGAAAAAGAGCGCCAGCGGAGAAACTTAAAATAACTAAAGGAAAGCTTGGAAGAACAGCGACTTCGAGAGGGTCAGGAAATATTCTTTGCAAAGGAGTTAAAAAACCAACAGAAATTAAAAATCCAATAGGAATTAAAAGAACAACGGGCAAGGAAAGAATCCCCGTATAGAAAGAATACATTTTAGGAGAAGGCAAAGATCCTCCTAAAATATATTTGTCCAAAAAAGCTGCTATTGCTAAAAGGATATAACTTAAAACTGCTAAAGTAAGCCACATAATAAATTAAATTTCTAAACTATTATTTTTACAAATATTAGCATAAAAAAATGCACTAGAGCGAGGTATTCTTGCCATTGTTTCGTAATCAATTTCCACTAGTCCGAATTTTGGTCTAAACCCCTTATCCCACTCCAAGTTATCCATCAAAGACCAGTGAAGATAACCTCTTACGTCTACCCCTTCCCTTGTTGCCCTATGAATCATTAATAAATGATCTCTGATAAAATTCTCTCTTAATGAATCATTGGCATCGGCTAACCCGTTTTCTGTAATATAAATCGGTTTTTTGAACCTAGCTAAACTCTTCAGAACATGATAAATTCCTTCGGGATAAATTTCCCAGGCCAAATCACTTACTATTTTGTTTTCATTATGATCAAGCCAATTACCCGGCTTTGAAAAACTAAATCTAAGTTTTCTGTGAAAATAATAATTCAATCCAATAAAATCTATTTCTTCTTTAATATAATTTAAAAAATAATCATTCCAAAAACAATCAGCAATTTTTACTAAAAATCTATTTATTTTTTTGTTATCATAAGCTTCAAAAAATATATTACTCTTAGCAATTGAAACCTTGGCTTTATTATTAAAACTATGAATAATTCTATAAGATTCCTTGTGCGCCTTGCCAAGCCTTTTAAGAACTTTGTATCCTCTTAATAGACTTTTATTTTGAGGAGGCCATTCACCCTTAACATAGGAATGACCAGTATAAATCATTGGCTCGTTGAAAGTTATCCAAAAATCAACACACCTTCCTAATTCTTTTGCAGCTTTTTTTACATAATTTGAAAAATAATCCGGTGATTTAGAATTTAACCAACCTCCTTTTTCCATAAACCAAACAGGAAGAGTCCAATGGTTTAAAGTAACAAAAGATTTAATCCCTCTTTCTCTTAAGGCCATTAATACTTTTTTATAATGATCTAACTCTTTTTGATCAAATTCTCCTTCTCGAGGCTCTATTCTTGACCATTCAAGAGAAAAACGAAAAGCATTCTGATTAAGCATTCTTATTAAATCAAAATCATCTTCGTATCTATTATAATGATCGCAAGCTTTTCCTGCTGGAAAAAAGTGAGACCAATCACAATTGTCTATCCCCCCTTCTGTCTGATAAGAGGAAACAGAAGAACCCCACAAAAAACCTTCTGGAAATTTTAAAACTTTTTCTTTCATTTATTTATAATAACACATTTATGCTAATAACTTAAAAAACTAATCTTTTTTCTTTTATTTAATTGCCAAGAAAAATAAAAAAGGAAACAATAAAAAATAGCCAGAAGAGACCGAGAAAAAATACTTATTCTCAAAGAAGAAAAAGGAAAATTAGCAAACCAATTAATTACCAAAACAACATAAGTTAAAAATAGCCAAGAAAACCAAGAAAGAATCCAACCCCAAAAAGGAAAGAAAAGTCCAATAAAACTAAATAAAAATCCCGTTCCAATTAAAATGGGCAGAACAGGCAGAACAAGAATATTGGTTAAAAAAGTCACCAAAGAAAATGATCCAAAATTATAAAGCAAAAGAGGAAAAACAAATATCTGAGCAGAAATAGTCATAGAAATAATACTGGCAAGATTTAAAAAATTATACTTTAAAAACTTTCTTAGCCAATACTCTAAAGAAGGAGCTAAAAGAATTATTCCCGTCACCGCTAAAAAAGAAAGTTGGAAACCAACATCGTGCCTCAAAAGAAGAGGATTGAAAGCTAAAATTCCTGCAGCAGTAAAAACAATCGCCCTGAAAGATGAAGATTGTCTTCCTAGTCTTTGAGCTAAAAGAAAAAATCCTACCATAATTCCTGCCCGAACGGCTGAGGCGGGCATGCCTATCATTAAAATAAAAAAGATTAAAGAGATAATAGTTAAATAAAAGGAATGTTTTCTATGGAGTCCAACTCCGATTAAAAAACTCATCAAAACAGAGGAAATAATCACTATGTGCATCCCGGAAATCGCGGTTATGTGCCTCAGCCCGGAAACACTTAACTTATCTTTAAGCTCATCAGACATTCTCTTTTTATCTCCCAATATAAGAGAGCTCAGAATAGAACTTTGAGGAGGAGACAAATTATTATGGATTACCTCTCTTAATTTATTTTTAAGAGAGAGAACCTTAGCCAAAAATAAATTACCTTCTTCGCCCGATATCTTTTCCACTTTTGGCCAGTAAATAACAGAATAAATTCCATCTTTAGCTAGATAGCTTTTGTAATCAAAATCTTCTAAGACAGGAGGATTTTCAAGTTTTCCTTTAATCAAAAGTCTGTCTCCATAATCATAATCACTATAACGGCCCAGGGTAACAAGAACTTTCCCATCAATCTTTTCTTCAAAAATCTTATCAATCCTTACTTCTAATTTAATATTAGCTTCTCTCACGTCTGGCTCGTCCGAAACTACACCTTCTAAAATAACTATTTCTTCTAGATCATTGTAATTATTTAATCCGCTACTTGCTATTTTTATTTCTTCCTTCTGATAAACAAAGAAACCAGATAAAATAAAAATAAAACAGAAAGCTAAAATAATTATTTCTTCTTTTCCTTTAATCAAATAAAGGAAAATAAATATAAAAGATAGAATAAAAACAAAAAAGGCCAGCGTAGTTAACTGGTTGAAAGAAAGAAAAGAGCTAATTCCTATCCCGACAATAAAAGAGAAACAAAAGAAAAGAAATATTTTAGAAAGGCTCATTATTAACTTTCAAATCCATTAGCAATTACCACTACTTTTATTTCTCCTTCTTCTAAGCTTTTGTCTCGAGCAGCTCCAAAAATAATTTTAGCTTGGGAATCAACGCTTTTAGTAATAATTTTAGCTACCGTATTGACTTCAAAAAGAGTAAGATCTTTAGATCCAGCTACATTAAATAAAACTCCTTTAGCTCCTTTAATAGAAAAATTAAGTAACGGAGAATTAATAGCTCTCAAAGTAGCAGTAGTTGCCCTCTTGGAACCGGTGGCTCTGCCAATCCCAAAAATAGCCGGGCCTGAATTCTTCATTATTGACTTAATATCAGCAAAATCAAGGTTAATAATTCCCGGCTTAACGATCAAATCAGAAATTCCTTGAACTGCTTCTCTTAATACTTCGTCGCAAGCCCAAAAAGCATCTTCTAGCAAAATATCCCTATCCTTCATTCTTAATAATTTATCATTCGGAATAACAAGGAGGGTATCTACTCTTTCTTTTAATTTGATTAGTCCTTTCTGAGCAATTCTTTTTCTTTTTCCTCCTTCAAAAGAAAAGGGCTTAGTAACCACAGCAATAGTTAAGGCTCCTGCTTTTTTAGCAATTTCTGCTATCACAGGACTAGCTCCCGTTCCAGTTCCTCCTCCAAGGCCACAAGTAATAAAAACCATATCAGAACCTTCTAAAACTTTAGCAATTTCTTCTTGATTTTCTTTTGCTGATTTTTCACCTAACATATAATCCATGCCAGTGCCAAGTCCTTGAGTGGCTTCTTTCCCTATTTGAATCTTAAGATCGGCTTTAGCTAACTTAATATCTTGCGCATCAGTATTCACAACAACTAAATCTATCCCTGAAATATTACAATTCGCCATTCTGGTAATAGCATTCGATCCAGATCCTCCTATCCCCACTACTTTTATCTTGGGTCTAATCATTGTTATGGAATAAAAATTCTAAAAAATTTTTTAATCTTTGAAATTTTTCCTCTTGAATCGGAGAAAAATCCACCTTCTCTATAGCCTTCGTAACTTTCTTTGTCCATTACTAAACCACAAACAGTAGCTAATGACGGGTCTTTATCTAAACCAATGAAGCCATTAGGAGTTCCGATTCTACAAGGAAGCTTTAATTCTTTTCTAGCCAAACTTTTAATCTTAGGAATCTTTGCTCCTCCCCCGACAAGAACAACTCCGGCTGGTAAAAGCTTCTGCCGAGAAATTTTCTTAAGTTCTTTATCGACCTGATCAAATATTTCAGAAACTCTTGCTTCAATTACGTCGATAAGTATCTTTTCGGAAAAAGACAGGGAATCAGATATTTCTATTTTTTTCTTTTTATACCTCCCTTTTTTACTCTTAATTCTCATGCAAGCACCAAACTCTCTTTTGATCTTTTCAGCCAGATCAATGTCGCACTTCAGAACAATAGCAATATCTTTTGTTATATTATTTGAACCAATTGGAAAAACTGCAACGTGAATTAACCTTTCTTCTTCAAAAACAACTAATCCCGTTGTTTCCGCGCCAATGTCCACCAAGGCAACTCCAAGTTCTTTTTGTTGATTTGTTAAAACTGATTCTGCTGCAGCAATAGAAGAATATTTTATAGCATCAATTTGAAGATCAGCGTTAACAATAGACCTGTTCAAATTCTGCAAATAAGGAGAAAGGGCAGATAGTAAAAGAACATCCGCTTCTAACCTAATTCCTTTCATTCCTAAAACCTCCTTAATCCCAGCTTCTCCATCGACTGTAAATTCTTTTGGAAAGAAATCAATAATCTCTCTGTTTGAAGGAGGATTAATTGCTTGAGCGTTTTGAACGACCCTGTTAACATCTTCCTGGGAAATTTCTTTATCGGCTCGAGAAACCACTATCATCCCGCGAGAAGAATTAATATCAATATGCGAACCATTAATATTAGAAATAACGGAACTTATTTCGCAACCGATAGAATTTTCTGCTTCTTCAACTAGAGAATTAATCTCCTCTGACAACTCATCCGGCTTTACTACTACTCCCCTTCTCATCCCTACTGACGATCTTTTACCAGAAAATAAAACTTCAGAATCAGAATCTTTATCTTCTTTTGAAGCAACTAAAATTTTTATTTTGTCGGTTCCTATATCAAGCCCCGTTATAATTTTATTTTTTTTACCAAACACAGATATTGATTAATTAATATTTAAAAGATAATGATTTTGTTTATCTTCCATTTTTTTAGCTTCTTCTTCGGAAAGTTCGTGATCGTAACCCAAAACATGTAATATTCCATGAATTAAAACTCTTGCTAATTCTTCTTGAAAAACTTTATTCTCTAAGTTTTCGTCTTGCAATGACCGTGAAAACAATTTAAACTTTTTGATGTTTTTTTTAATTTCTGAAAGACAAATAACTATTTCTCCTGAATTATCATAGATAAAAGACAAAACATCAGTTACTTTATTTTTCTTTCGATATTTTTTATTCAAATCTCTTATTCTCCCCTGGCCAACTAAAACAATTGACAATTCTATCTCTTCTTTATTCTCGCCTATTAAAACTTTTTTGGCAACTTCTTTTAAGGATTGCTCGTCAACCTGATTAGTAGTCAAATTATTAATTTCAATCATTAAAATATTTTAAAAAAGTTTATTAAAAACAGACAAATAATTCCTTTTAAAAACTGTTCTTGTGTCTTTTGAAAAATTATAGATAAATTAAAACTTATTAAATTATCCTATCAAAAAATCATTATAACAGCAATACTCAGCAGTTTTTAACATGACATATTTGACCTAATAAGATAAGATAAAATAAAATAAAATAAGACAAGTATAAAGAGAAATGAAGAATAAAGCTTTTACTCTCATAGAGCTCTTAGTTGTTATTGCCATAATTGGTGTTCTTTCTTCTATCGTTTTAGTTAATTTAAGTGGGCAAAGAGAAAAAGCCAGGATTGCCACAGGTTTACGGTTCAGTCAATCTGTTCACCATGCCCTGGGAGCTTATATTGTTGGTGACTGGAGATTTGACGAAGGAGGAGGAACAACTGCCAAAGACTCTTCCGGTTATGGCAATAATGGAACAATCCATGGAGCAAGTTATACGTCTGACACTCCTTCCGGCAAGGGCTATGCCTTAGAATTTAATGGAAGCAATGCTTATATAAGCTTACCCCTCCTGAACAGCACCAACAAATTTACTTTATCGGTATGGATTTATCCTCGCTCAGCAGCATCAAATCGTCATGTCTTTGCCAACGATTCTGGCACTAATTGGAGAAACACCGCTCTTATTTCTTATTGGTACACCAGAATAGAAGGTTCTACTACTCGCGATGATTTGGCAATGCCCTCTCTCTCGGCCAGTGAATGGACCCATCTTGCATTTGTATACGATGGCACGAAAGCAACAGATATTAAAAGTATTTATAAGAATGGTGCTTTATCTCAAACAGTCAGCCCAACTAATCATGGCGCGGGTAATATTGGCGCAGGAATCGACAGATCACAGCTGGGATATGGTGGAGACGGTATTTACTTTGATGGCCTGATGGACGAAGTCCGTATTTATGCAACAGCGTTAGAAGCAAACCAAATAAAATCTCAGTATTATGCTGGATTAAATAGACTACTAGTAAAAGGATTAATGAGTAAGCAAGAGTACGAAGAAAAATTAGCTATGTAATAAATTTTAAAGAAATTTTATTTAAACAAAAAGAGTAGCATTGGAAGCTACTTTTTTCATTAAAATTAATTACCTGAATTAATTTTCTAACAACTCTTTAACTATCTTAAAAACTAAACTGCCATCAGCTCTGCCCTTAGTCTTCTGTGTTAATTCTGCCATAACCCTGCCTACGCTCTTTATTTCCGTAATATTATTTTTTTCAATAATTTCTTTCGCTAAGCTTTTAATTTCTTCTTCTGATAGTTGTTCTGGTAAATATTTTTTTAAAATTTCCGATTCTTTTTCTTCTTTCTCTGCTAAATTTTCTCTTCCTGCTTTCTTGTAATCAAAAATTGATTCTTTTCTTTTTTTAACCTCAGAAGAAAGAATTTCAATCAATTCTTCTTGATTAAGCTTGCTTTTCTTAATAATTTCTTCTTCGAGATCTTCTTCTTTAGCTATTTTAAATCTTTTTTCTTTTTCTTTATTTAAAACAGCCGCGCTTAACATTCTTAAAGTAGAAACTTTAATTTCATTTCTTTCTTTCAATGCTTTTCTCAAATCATTTTCTAGTTCTTCCCTTAAATCCATATGTGTTAGTTATTTTTCCTAATTTTCTCTTCTCCTGATATTCTTTACTTAATTCTTTTTTCTTTAAGGCTTCTTTCTTTTTCAACTGATCGCTCTTGGGTTTAATTCTATATCTTATCTTTCTTGCTTGTATTAAAACACCACTCTTTTTAACACTTTTAGTAAAGCGCCTGATCAAGCTTTGATTGTTCTCGTTTTGCTGACGATTTACCTCTATTACCATGTTTCTTTTCATAATTTTACTTAATTAATTTAACGTTTAATTTTTTTCTCTGACAGGACCAATATCTTCTCTGAGAGGAGCTCCTCCTAAAAGATGTAAATGAATATGCCCAATTTCTTGTCCTCCATGATCGCCGACCCTAAAAAGAAGCTTATACCCATTTTCAGCTATACCAAGATTATCAGCTATTTTCTTCGATGTCAAAATAATCTTACCCATAAGTTCAATGTCTTCCTCTTTAATGTTATTAATGCTGGCAATATGCTTTTTAGGAATAATTAATACATGAACCGGAGTTAAAGGGTGAATATCATGAAAAGCAACTATTTCTTTGTCCTCATAGATTAATTCGGTAGAAGTTTCTTTGTTTGAAATTTTACAAAAAAGGCAGTCTTCCATTTTCAAAATTAGATTCTTTTTTTAACTTCTTTTATTATTTTGCTAATTTCTACCGAAGTTTGTTTCCCGCTTTTCATGTCTCTTATCATTATCTCTTTATCAATTACTTCTCTTTGCCCAAGAATTAAAGAATATTTAACTCCCCATCTATCCGCAACCCTTAATTGAGATTTAAGAGAATCTTTGTCAAAAGCGGTTAATACGGGAATCCTTGCTTTTCTAAACTGCTCCATAAGCTTCAGGCTTTCAACTTTAGCTCTTTTTCCTAGCTGAGCTAAGAATATTTTGGGTTTTTTCCCTCGACGAGGATTAATGTCTTTAATTTTCATTAATTCAACAATCCTTTCTACTCCAGCCGCCATTCCAAAAGCAGGAATATCTTTACCTCCTAAAATCTTAGCTAGATCATCGTATCTACCTCCTCCCCCTAAAGCATTTTTAGCTAAAATATTAGAGATATCTTCTCCCTCTATTTTTTTACCTAATTCGTCTTTCGGGAAAGGAAGACCATCTTCACCGCCAGGGAATATTTCAAAGACAGTTTTAGTATAATAATCCAAACCTCTTACTAAATAAGGGTTAAGATGATAGGGCAAATTCAATTCGTCTAAAAACTCTAATACTTCTTTAAAGTGACTATGACATTCTTTACAGAGATGATCTATTATCTGGGGTGCAGAATTAACAATGTCCCTGCATCCTTCTTCTTTGCAATCAAGAATCCTTAAGGGATTTTCCTTGAGTCTTACTTTACAATCTTTGCATAAAGAAGAACTATTGGATCTTAAAAAGTTTTTAAGTAATTTTTTATAATAAGGACGGCACTGAGAACAGCCGATACTATTTATTTCTATAACTAAATTATCAAGCTTTAATTTTCTTAATATTTCATAAAAGATTTGAATAACCTGGACGTCAATTACCGAACTTTTATCTCCTAGGACCTCTACCCCTGTCTGCCAAAACTGACGATATCTTCCCGCTTGAGGCCTTTCGTAGCGAAAAAAGGGACCAAAATACCAAAGCTTCACTGGCTGAGGAAGAGTCCTCATTCCGTGCTGAATATAAGATCTAACTATCGGAGCTGTTCCTTCTGGCCTTAAAACAAGGATATCTTCTCCTTTAGTTTTCAAAGTATACATTTGTTTCGTTATAATATCGGTGCTCTGACCAACACTTTTTGAAAAAAGATCAACATTCTCAATAATAGGAGTATCTATTTTTCCAAATCTGTAATATTTAGCTATGCTTTGAACTGCCCTATGAACTTCTCTAAAATATCTCTGTTCTTTAGGAAGAATATCATGCATTCCAGAAGGACTTTGAAGTTTACTCTTTTTTTTCTTAGCCATAAGTCAAACTATTTAAAAAATTAATAACCAGGACTGTAAATTTTAGTAAAAGAATTGAATGGCCAAGCTCTTAAGTAAACTCTGCCAATAATATTTTCTTCTCTGAGAGGACCAAACTTTCTTGAATCAAAAGAAGCAGACCGATTATCTCCTAAAACAAAATATTCTCCTTCCTGCAAAGAAATCTCCATATCTCCCGAGGTAATAATGTAATTAGGAAGATATTCTTCCTCGTCTAATATTATAAGCCCAGCCCCATCATAAATGCTAATTAATCCATTTTCTATTTCTATTGTTTCTCCCGGAAGACCAATAACTCTCTTAATATATTTAGCAAAAGGTGCTACAGGAGAATCAAATACAACTACTTCTCCCCTTTTAGGAGAATTAAGTCTATAGGTTATTTCATCTATGATTAAATAGTCACCGTCAGAAAAATTAGGCTCCATCGACTCTCCCCTAACAACAAAAGGCTGGAATAAAAAAATTCTAACAGGAATTACTATCAATAATGCGATAATAACTATTTTCAATATTTCAAAAGAAAAAGATAAAAAACTTTTCATGGTTTTATTATTATAACAATATTTTAAAATTTCACAAGTTATCTCTTTTTGCTCTATTTTTTACTATGATATAATAAGGGAATGATTTTAGTAATTGGATTAGGCAATCCTGGAGAAAAATATAAAGAAACTAGGCATAATATTGGCTGGATAGCTTTAGATGAATTTAAAAAGAAAAATAATTTTGGAGAATGGAACGAAAATAAAAAGACAAGGTCAACGATAAGTAAAGGGATTATTAATGAAAAGGAAATATTATTAGCAAAGCCCGTTACTTTTATGAATCTTTCTGGAGAAGCAATCGTAAAAATAATATCTTATTATAAAATAATCCCAGAAAAAATAATTATTGTTCATGATGATATTGATATTGAAATTGGCAAGATAAAAATAATAGAAAAAAGAGGAGCAGCTGGTCATAAGGGTGTTCTTTCTATAACCAAAATACTTAAAACAAAAAACTTCATTAGAATAAGAGTTGGGATAAAACCAAAAGGCAAAAAGCCGTCTAGCGCAGAAAGATTTGTTATTTCTCAATTTAATCAAAAAGAAAGAAAAATCTTAAAAGAAACGGTAGAAAAAACAATAAAAGCAATAGAAATAATCTCGGAGGAAGGAATTCAAAAAGCAATGAATATTTTTAATAAAAAAAGCTGAAGCAAAAAATTGCTTCAGATAAAATACTACATCTTTGAATCAGAGTAAATTCCCGCTATTACAAGAATTAAGCCAGAAATAACAAAAGCGACACTAAGAAGAATAAGATACATTCGATCAAACGTCCCAAATTTAGCAAAGAGAAGAGCTCCCGAAACAACGAGAATTATGCCGAAATATATCATCGTAATCAACCTTCTGTTATACTTATTCCCTGTTTTCAATACAATCACCTCCTTTTTTAAAAGCTTACTAATTAAGCATAATAGAATTTAAAAAAAAGTAAAGAAAAAAAATAGGGAATTTCCCTATATATTTTTTAATTTTTTTTGCGTGTCAAAGAATCTTTTTATAGCAGTATAATATCCTCCTGCTGCAAATAGGATCGTCATCCAACCTAGCAGGGTAAATTTTATTGAACTAATGCCTATTTCACTCCACCAAACGGAACTGAGAATGAGTACGATTATCATGATGAATAATCGCCAGACTCTACCAAAACCCCCGTAATTCCGCGACAAGCCCACTGTTTTTGACAAAGCGCCAAAATTTGAAGTTAAGGACACTCCCCCAACAGCAAGAGCGACTATAGGCCAGTTAATAAACCCCCCAAACCCAACTGCTAAAATTAAAACCAGGTCAGCAACACGATCCAGGCTATGGTCAAGATAGTCTCCCGACTTACTCTGAACATTTCTTATTCTTGCTAAATTACCATCTAGAGCATCAAGCAAAGAACTTAGCGCTAGAAATATACCGGCAATAAAGATTATGATTCTAGACTGGTAAAAGCCAGCTAAAAAAATAAAAGCGGCGGTAATAAAAGCAAGAAGAAGAGAAATTATTGTCAGACCATCAGGAGTAATAAAAGAAGGAATTTTTCTACTAATCTTTTCTAAAATTCTATCACTTTTTTCTCTTGACGACGCAATGCTTTCTTTCTTAATTTCTTTCTTTCCAAACATTTACTTCTCTCCTATCTTTATTTTAAAATAACTTTTTTATTCTTAAAGCTACCTGCGAGCGATTAGAGCCCTTGAACATAAGTTCAAAAACTCTAAATCTTCTAGCTACTTATTAAGTTAAGGAGGGATTACTTAATTTTTGCTACTCTCAGATAGCTTTAAAAACAAAAAAACTTTACTTCAAGCTATTATATATTATAATTAATTAAATATTTTTGTCAAGGTAAAATATTTTTCTCCACTATTTTGTTTTTGCAAAAATTGCAATAATCAGTTAAAAAGAAAAAATTAACTTTTTAAAAAAATGGAATTAGTTATAGTCGAATCTCCCATAAAAGCAAAAACGATCCAGAAATTCCTGGGCTCCAGCTTTAAAGTTCTTTCTTCTTATGGACACGTAAGAGATTTGCCGAAGAATAGATTCGGAGTAGATTTAGAAAGAAACTTTCAGCCTAAATATGTTGTTCCCCAAAAAGCTAAAAAAGTTGTTAAAGAAATCAAAACAGAATTAAAAAAAAGTGAAAACATAATTCTAGCTACCGATGAAGACCGAGAAGGAGAAGCGATAGCATGGCATCTTTATCAAGCCCTAAATTTGAAAGAAGATAATTGTAAAAGAATTGTCTTCCACGAAATTACTGAAAAAGCAATTAAAAGAGCACTAGAATCTCCGAGAAAAATTAACATTAATTTAGTTGACGCTCAACAAGCGAGAAGAATACTTGATAGAATCGTAGGATATAAATTATCTCCTTTCCTTTGGAAAAAAATAGTAAAAGGATTATCTGCAGGAAGAGTTCAATCGGTAGCAGTGAGAATAATAGTTGACAGAGAAGAAGAAATTAAAAAATTTGAACCTCAGGAATATTGGCAGATTAAAGCTATTCTTAACAAAGAGGAAAAGGATTTTGAATCTCTGCTTTCAAGGAAGAAAAACGAAGAGATACCAAAGCTTGGTATAAAAATAAAAGAAGAAGCTGAAAAAATAATAGAAAATTTAGAAGGAGCAGAATATAAAGTAGAAGAAATAAAAAAGAAAGAAATAAAAAGAAATCCTCTTCCTCCTTTTACTACTAGCACTCTCCAGCAAGAAGGCTGGAAAAGGTTCCGAATGCCAGCAAAATTTACCATGAGACTGGCTCAAAATTTATACGAGAAAGGACTTATTACTTATCACCGAACCGACTCTTTGAATCTGTCAGAATCATCTCTTTCTGACGCTAAAAAAATTATTATTAAAAATTATGGGAAAGATTACTGGCCTGGATTTAAAAGAAAATATAAGGCGAAAGGAAGAGCCCAAGAAGCTCATGAAGCTATTAGACCAACAAATTCCAGTAAAGAACCAGGGAGAATAAAACTAGACAGTAATCAATTTAAGATATACAAGCTTATTTGGGAAAGATTTATTGCCTGTCAAATGAGCCAAGCGGAATTTGATGCCACTCAAGTTAAAATTAAGGCAAAAGAGTATATTTTTAAAACTTCTGGTCAGATTTTAAAATTTGACGGATTCCTTAGGGTCTATTCCCAAAAATTTAAAGAAAGCGAACTGCCAGACTTGAAAAAAGATGATGTCCTTAAATTGATCAAGTTAGAAAAATCTCAACATTTCACCAAGCCCCCGGCAAGATTTACTGAAGGCTCTTTGATTAAAGAATTAGAAAAAAACGGGATTGGAAGACCCTCCACTTATGCTCCAGTTATTGCTACTATAAAAGAAAGGAATTATGTAAATAACGACGAGCAAAGAAGATTTTGCCCAACTGAAATAGGAATAATGGTTAATGATCTTTTAGTAAAACATTTTCCGCAAATAGTAGATATTAAATTTACAGCAAAAATGGAAAAAGATTTAGACAAAATAGCTCAAGGAGAAAAAGAATGGACAAAAATTATAAAGGATTTTTACAATCCATTTGAAAAGAACTTAATTAAAAAACAAAAAGAAGTAGCCAAAAAGGAAACAGACAAAAAAACAGAACAAAAATGTCCAAAGTGTGGCTCTCCTTTATTAATAAAATTGGGCAGGTTTGGAAAATTTTTTGCTTGTTCTAATTTCCCCGAATGTAAATTTAGCAAGCCCTTGCCTCCCCCAAAAATAGGAGTGAAGTGTCCTGAATGCAAAGAAGGAGAAATGGTTGAAAGAAAAACTAGAAAGGGAAAAATATTTTTCGGATGCAATAAATTCCCTGAATGTAAGTTTGCTACTTGGGACAAACCTATTAATAGACTATGTCCCAAATGTAAAAAATTATTAGTAGAAACAAAAAGCGGGCAGATAAAATGCTCAAGCAAAGAGTGCAATTTTAAAGAAGAAAAAATTGACAAAAGCTAGATACTTGCTAATTTAAATTTAAGCCGGAGTGCTGGAATTGGCAGACAGGGTGGACTCAAAATCCACTGAGGTTACCCCTCGTGTGGGTTCAACTCCCACCTCCGGCACCAAAGTAAAAACCCCTTCCAAGGGGTTTTATTAATTGTAAAAAGTTTTATTTTTTAGAAAACTTATTAAAAATAATAATTACAATAAAAGCAGATAATAAGCCAACCAAGATTCCACCTAAAATATCGGAAGGCCAATGAACGCCAGAATATATTCTGCTCACAGCCATAGCAAAAGAGAGACAAAAGAATAATAATCCTATTTTTTTATTATAATAAAAAACAACCGCTGAAATAGCAAAGAAAAAAGAAGTATGAGCGGAAGGAAAAGAACTAGTGTTAAGACGATCTATCAAGACATTAACATTATTTTCGACAAAAGGACGCGGTCTTTCCCAAATAATTCTGAATAATTCTGTAATTAATCTAGATAAAAAAGCAGCCGTGAATGCCATTAAAGTCAATCTCCCATATTTTTTAAAGTTAAAAAATAGAAATAAAAATAACGAAGCAACTAAAATAAAAGGAAGATATTGAGCTAAAAAAATCCCTGCGCCGTCAAAAGACAAGGTTTCTGAAGTAAAATTATTAATCTTTTCGAATAAAAAAGCATCCATTAGTTTTCTTTTCTCTTTAATGCCGAACCAATTCTTAAAACACGAGGTTCAGGCTTAGTTAGGTCTATCACGGTTGAAGGTTTGTTTATTTCTAAGTCGCCAGCGTCAATAATCAGATCGGGTTGATATTTTTGATTTTTAAATTGATCGACAACCTTATTGATTTTAACCGAACTCGGATTGCCAGAAATATTAGCTGAGGTTCCGGTTAATGGTATTTTTAATGCTTCTGAAAGACTATTTATTAAGTCATAATCAGGAACTCTAAGACCAATCGTTTCTTCTTTGCCAGAAATCATCAAAGGGAGAGGACATTTTTCTTTTCTTCTCAACACAGCTGTTACTTTCCCAGGCCAAACTTCATTTAAAAGAGTTTCTTGAGCTGAACCAATGACAGCATAGTCTTTAGCTGATTCCATGTTTTCAACAAAGATCGAAAGCGCTTTTTCTTTTTGTCTTTTTTTAATTTTAAAAACTTTTTCTATCGCTTTTTGATTGGTAGCATCAGCTATTAATCCGTAAACTGTATCTGTAGGACAAATTATAACCCTACCTTCTTTGATAAGGTCCGAGATTTCTTTAACTAGCTCTTTTAAACTTTTAGAACCATATTTTATAACTCTCATTTCTTTTAATTAACGCATATTAATATTTACCAATTAATCTTGCTTTAGTCAAACATTTTTAATTTTAAAATCAACATCATTCTGTCCCCTTGCTTTAGCTGAATAATATTGAGTTAATTGCTTTGCTGTCTTCATTATACCATCAGAAAGTCTTTTTTTGCCATAATTTCTAACTAAAGTAACTGGTCCTGAATAATTCTTCATTTCAATCAAAACATCGTTCTTCCGGATAAGACTATTTATTCTTTTATTTTCTCTTTCGTCTCTGCCAACAATTATTTTCACCTTCTCCTTCCAAAAATGCCGACCATATTTTAATAATTCAACATCATTTTTATTACATTTTGGATAATTAATAAAAAGCCCCATAAGTCTTTCCCCGAATTCAAAATCGGTTAATAAACATCCTCCTGCAGGACTTGGATATTTTTTGATCTTAAATTTTTCTGCTAACTCTATCTGTTTTTTCCTCTGTCTGCCTGAAATATCAAAAAGATTAATTCTATTAACAAAACCTCTTTTTTCTGGAATAGTTTCTTCGAGTATTTTTGCCGAGAGAGGACGCAAAAGAAGCCCATTCAAAGAAGATTCTTTTTCAACAACCCGAAGAGATTTTATATTTTGAGACATCGGTCTTTGACCTAAAACTTCTCCCGTAGCAATAAAGTCAAAATCCTCCTCCTTCATGTATTTTTTTGCCTCTTTAAGCATAAAAATATGACAATCAATGCAAGGATTCATAGATTTACCGTACCCATGTTGAGGAGATTTAATTAGTTCTAAGTGTTTTTTTGAAAAATCAATCACCTTTAGATCAATACTGTTTTCTTTTGCTGATTTTTTGGCCTGGGCTTCATCAAAGAAACAACTCTTAAAAGTAAGAGCTCTTACTTTTATTCCTTGTTCTTCTAAAATTTTCACCGCCAACATAGAATCTAGCCCTCCCGAGAATAAAACTAATGCTTTTATTTCTTTACTCATAGAATTATTTCAGTCTATCATTTAGAATAAATAAAAAAAGCACTCAAAAAAATGAGTGCTACAATATTTTAATATTCTTTTACCGCTCTAATTATTTTTTCTAGTTGATTGTTTTCCCTTCTTTCAACCACGTTTCCGGTTACAATAATATCTGCTCCTGCTTTTAATTTCTCTCTGACCATTTCAGGATTTTTTATTCCTCCTCCTACAACTAAGGGAATATCTACATTCGTTTTTATTGTCTTTATCATCTCGTTAGATATCGGTTTCGGTGCACCAGAGCCCGCTTCAAGATAAAGTAGCTTAGCTCCAAAATATTTTGTATAAAGAGCGTATTGAAGAGCTTTTCGATAATCATCTCTTTGTAATAATTCAGCTTTACCTACCTGCCCCGCTTTCATTCCCGGACTTATTATAAGATAACCTGTAGAAATTGGCTCTAATCCCATGGTTTTTATGTGCAACGTTCCTTCTACTGCCTCTCTGATTACATATTGAAGATCTTTTGAATTAAGCAGGCTCATAAAAAGAACCCCGTCTGCCAAAACATTTAAAGCGCTTGCCTCAGAAGGAAACAGAATAATAGGTATCTGTCTTTCTTGAGATTTCCTGACTCTCTTCTTTATTTCCACAATGGTTTCTCCAATTATAGATTTTTCAATTGGAGACGACCCGCCAATTAAAATAGCATCTGTTCCGGCAGAAAAAGACTCAAAGGCAATCTCGCCTGCAATTTGCGGGAGCTGTTTGTCTGGATCAATTAGAGTAAAATGCAGCTTCTCTTCTTTTATTTTCTCTGACAAAAATTTCCAAATTTTCATATTATGCCTCCTATTAAAAAGGTTAAAGCTGTCATTATTGAGAAAAAATAATTCAAACTTATTTTCTCGGTAATAAAATCAGCTACGACCGCCGTCCCCTCTACGAAACAATCCGAGGAACAATTTATTTCTATAAGTGCTTTAATTTTTTCTATCATTTTTTCACCCTTCATTTTATTTAATTTAAAAGTGCTAGATTCTTTCTATTCATTATTTAAGGCCTTGTCAAGATTACTTCTAATTCTTTTAAATTTCTTATTGAAAAATCAATCTTGTCATTATCTGAATAATCTGTATACCTTCCCTCTCCCCTGTTTATCCTTATCGTAATTATTTTCGAAAAATCTTCTTTAACTTTTGATAAAATTTCAGGACTATCGTCAATAAAAATTGCTTTTTCTTCTTTTTTTAAAATCCTTGCTAAGCACTCGTTCTTATTATTCTTTTTTATTATAAATACATCTTTAAAATAATCCTTGATACCTGATTCGTCTATTTTTACTTTAGAAAAGCATCCGTTTTCTCCTCCATAAGAAATTATATAAAAAGTAAATCTATTCTTAAATTTTTCTAGAAATAACGGAACATCAGAATAAAGAAAATCAGAAGATCTCTTTGTTATTTCGTTTAAATTTTCTCTCATTTTTTGAATAGAAATATCAGAATTATTCTTAACAATAATTCTAAATTGTTCTTCTGGATCATAAGCCCTTCCTTTTCTTTTTGATTCTTGAAAACTACTATTAAATAATTTCTCGTTTACTCCAAGAACTTTAAAATCTTTTTTTGTTTCAAGATAAAGCTTTTTAGTAGAATAAAGGGTGTGATCAAAATCAAAAATTAATTTCATAAAATATTATTTAATAATCTATCTTATTTATAGTTTATTGTTATCGACCCTAAAAATCAAATAAAAATACTAGCGGGAAACTAGTATTTGAAAATAAAATATGCTCTTTTCATTATTTCTTTTTTGCTATGCTTTGAGCCTTAGTATAAAAAATTGTATTGTCTTTTATATTATTTAGCACAATAGAATGAGGTCCAATTTTACAGCCAGAACCAATCAAAACGCCAGGCATTAAAGAAACGTTGATTCCTATTCTTGTTTCTTTTCCCACTATAACACCTAATTGGTTTAGCCTGGTATTTATTGCTTTCTCCTTAATAACTGATTTTACCTCTTCTCCGTCAATCCTTACATTAGCAGTAACAGTTCCCGCACCAACCTTACATCCCCCGCCAAAAATAGAATCCCCGAAATAGCCAGAATGGGTATGAGTATCTTTTTGAAAAATACACCGAGTCACTTCAGCAAAACCACCAATCAAACAACCTTCTTCTATGTTGGAATATTCTCTTATTAAAGCATTATTCCCAACTATGCAATTATCTCCGATATAAGAAGGACCTTTAATCACAGCTCCTTCAAATATTTTAACATTTTTTCCTATAAAAACCCTGCCTTTAACCTGAGCTGAATCAAGAATCTTAACCGAACTATGAATGCTCTTTTCTAAAAAATTATCAAACAAATAATTTTTCATATTGAATAAGTGCCAAGGATATTTTAAAGAAAAAGTTTTCTT
This sequence comes from uncultured Candidatus Saccharibacteria bacterium, assembly GCA_964445905.1. Lineage (GTDB taxonomy): Bacteria > Patescibacteriota > Minisyncoccia > Minisyncoccales > JAGGXC01 > CAYUNN01. Next base: position 34,455 of record CAYUNN010000010.1, read on the forward strand.
ATCAGTTCTTAAAACTCTTACATCTTTTTCTTTAGCATATAACAATAACGCTTCTTCAAGAGAATACATGTGAACCGGTACCTTTCTAAGATATCCAAAAAATTCTTCTGGGAGGAAATAAGTCCCTACTACTTTCAAATTAGAGGGCTCTTTTCCCTTCTCAGGCTTTTCTACCAAATCTAAAACCTTATCTCCTTTTATTTTTAAAATTCCATAAAGCCAGGGATTCTCAGTTTCTCCCGCAAGCAATATTAATTTATTTTTATCTTTTTTAAATTTATCAATTATTAAATCAATATGTTCTTTAATATCAATTCTTTCTGCGTTAAGAACAAAAAATTGACCTTTAACAATTTTTTCTGCTTTAAGTATTGCTTCTCCAGTCCCTTTCGGCTCAGACTGAATAACATATTTAATAGGAATCTTGAAATTGTAATTATTTAACTCCCTTTCAACTTCTTTGCCCGGGCCTTGAACAATGACCACCTCTTTTATCCCTTTTTCTTCTAAACTAGTAATAAGCCAATAAACCAATGGCTTCCCCATAATTTTAATAAGGGATTTATGACGTCCATTAATTGGCCAAAATCTTGAAGAAGCTCCTGCTGACAATATTATTGCTTGCATAAAAATTAATTAAATTAAAGATTTTAAAATTTCATTAACTTTCTGATAACTATGTTCTATTATTTTATCATTAATTAGTAAGTTTTTTCCAATAAATTTATTCCCAGGCAAATCTTCGTCAAACCTCACTGCATCTATTAATTCAGAATGATTCTCTTTGTAATAATTAATGTTTTTTGAATTAGGAAAGTAATTATTAAATATTACATAATCAACAGCTAAAGACAAGTAATTTTCTATCTCTTTTGTAAAATCTAAAACAGAAAAACCAGACGTCTCTCCTTTTTTTGTCATTAGATTACAAATAAAAACCTTTCTTGCCTTACTTTCTAATATCGATTCTTTGATTCCATCAGCTAGCAAACAAGGAATTAAAGAAGAATAAAGATCCCCGGGGCCAATAATAATTAAGTCAGCTTCTTTAATTTCTTTTAAAACGGGAGGAAAAGCTTTTACTTTTGGCTCAACAAAAACTTTTTTTATTTTAAGATTATGGTTATGTTTTTTGGGAACATCAATTTCGTCTTCACCTATAATTTTTTCACCATTTTCTAAAACAGCACAAACATTACTTTTCTCAATTGTAACGGGCAAGCATTTGCCTTTTATCTCTAAAAAATCATGCAAAACTTCCAACACTTTGCCATAATTATCAAAAGTTCTTTCAAGAGAAGCTATAAAAACATTGCCAAGATTATGTCCTTTATGTCCTCCTTTAAAAGTTTTTCCTCCAAACCTAAAATTAAAAAGATCTTTTTTCCATTCTGGAGCTTTAGATAAAGCAAGAAGGTGCCTTCTAATATCTCCTGGAGGCAAAATATCAAACTCTTTCCTAAGTTCTCCGCTAGATCCTCCACTATCAAACATAGAAGAAACAAAAACAACCTCAATAGAATTGCTTATTAAATCGGGCAAAACTGCTTTAGTCAGAGCGTTCCCCCCTCCGAGACAAACTATTTTTTTATTTTTTTTTATACAATTCTTCATTCGTCTATATAATATAATCTTAACTCTTACAGAATAAGATATCAAATAAAAAAGCTTAGAAATAATTCTAAGCTATAATGTTTCTATTGGTTTAATAAATTCTTTTACATAAAAGAACCAGCTGTCTCTTTGTTCTGCCCAGTCATCATGCTTTTCTCTGTTTGGATCCTTTAGCTTCTCTAGAATTAATTTAGCAACATCTTCGGGACAGTCACATTCTCCAAGAATATTGCTACTGCTGTCCTGCAATTCCCACTTGTATTTTTTCTTATAACGCTCAACGAAAAGTTTTTCTAGATTGCTAACAGCTTTTTTTATTTTTGCTTCGGTATCAGCATACCAGAAGTTTGTTCCTAAAGACAGCTCCAATGTTGTTGCTATCAATCTAGCGTCAGCAGCAGAAATACCATCAATATTTCCACTATACCAATCAACTATTTCTAGCAATTTCCCCTCTGCGTCTTGATCTACCAGTTTTTGATTACCGGGAAGAGGAATCCCTGTTCTTATTCTCTTCGCTAATTCTGCAATCTTGCCTCTTATCTTAACATGCATTGATTCTTCTCTATTCATTTTTAAAACCTCTAATATTTTTTTAACTTAAACTAGTAATTTGTCAAATAAAAACACCTCTGTTACAAGGTGGTATTATCTAATAAGTCTTGAATTTACTCTACCGTAACAGACTTAGCCAAATTTCTTGGCTTATCAATGTCTAAACCAAGCTCCAGCCCAAGATAAGCGGCAAAAAGATGAAGAGGAATCACAGAAAGAATAGGAGTTAGCATTTCCAACGTTTTAGGAATATAAATTACATCATCAACTATATTTTTAATTTCTTCGTTTCCTTCTGTGGCAATAGCCAATACTTTAGCATCTCTTGATTTAACCTCCATTATTGCGTTCTTCATTTTATCGTAAACTGAATCAGTAGGAATGATACAAATCAGAGGAAAATTTTCATCAATCGTAGCTATAGAACCATGCTTCATTTCTCCTCCGGGAATTCCTTCAGCGTGAATCTTCCAAGCAATTTCCTTTAATTTCAAAGCACCTTCCAACGCTATAGCCTGATTATATTTCCTTCCTAAGTAATAAAAGTTTTTGAAATTAGAATATTTTTCGGCTAAATTTTTAATATGATCGCTTTGATCCAATATTTTTTTAGAAAGATTAGGTATTTTTTCTAATTCAGATAAAATTCTACGCCCGGTGACCAAACTCATTTCTTTTTTTCTTCCTAAATAAACTGTCAGCAAAGCTAAGATAGAAAGTTGGGAAACAAAAGACTTGGTAGCGGCTACGCCAATTTCTGGTCCTGATCTGGTATACACCCCCGCATCTGTTTCTCTGGTGATAGAAGAGCCAACCACATTAACTAACCCGAGAGTTAAACTCCCCTTTCTTTTTGCTTCTTTAATTGCTTCCAAAGTATCAGCTGTCTCGCCCGACTGGGAAATAGCTAAAATTGCCGTCTCTTTATCTAAAATAGGTTTTTTGTATCTAAACTCAGAAGAACACTCAACCTTTGTTGGAATCTCGGCATATTCTTCAAACATATATTCTCCTACCATGGCAGCGAACCTTGCCGTTCCGCAACCAAGCAAAACTAATCTTTTAATCTTATCTAACTCATCTGAGGCCTGTTCTAGTCCTCCTAGTCTTGACAACCCATTATCTAAGTCAATTCTGCCTCTTATACTTTCTTGAATAGCTTTGGGCTCTTCAAATATTTCTTTTAACATAAAGTGAGAAAAACCTTCTTTATCAGCTTCTTTGATCTCCCAATCAATTTTTTCTATTAATTTTTCCTTTAAAACTAAGTGGTCGTCAGGAGAAAGAACCGCTACTTCATTATCGTCTAGATTAATTACTTGTCTGGTATGAGAAACCATTGCTGCCGGATCAGAAGCGACAAAATACTCGTTATCAGAAACACCTATCAATAAGGGAGCACCAAGCTTAGCCAGAACAATCTTGTTCGGATCCCTTTTAGAAATAACCGCCACCCCGTAAGTTCCCTTTACTTCTCTTAAAGCTTTCCGGACTGCATCTTCCAAATTTCCTTTAAAATTTTCTTCTATTAAATGACAGAGGACTTCTGTGTCGGTATCGGAAGAGAATTTATGATTTTTAGCTATTAATTTTTCCTTAATTTCTTCGTAGTTTTCAATTATTCCATTATGAACTAAAAAAATATCATCATTGCAATCAGAATGAGGATGAGCATTATTTTCTGTTACTCTCCCTGTAGTAGCCCACCTGGTATGGCCTATCCCTATTCTTCCATTAAAACAATTATTAGAAAGCCTATTTTCCCACTCAGAAATTTTGCCTACTTTTTTTAATAAAAATTGCTCTGAACCATTAAAAACAAAAAAACCAAAGCTATCATAGCCTCGATATTCAAGTCTTTTTAAGCTAGAAGACAATATCGGGAGAGCAGGTCTTCTTCCTATATAACCAACGATTCCACACATAATTAAATTACAAAATTAATTAGTTTTCCTGGAACAAAAATAACTTTCTTAATTTCTTTATCATCAATCCAATTCTGTACTTTTTTCTTTTTTAATGCAAGTTTTTTAGCTTCTTCTTTAGAAATATTTAATTTAATCCTAATTTCATCTCTTACTTTACCATTAATCTGAACAACTAAAGTAGCAAAATCTTCTTTGATTAATTTAGGATCGTATTTGGGCCAAGATTCCTTTGAAATGCTTTTTTTGTATCCGAGCTTACTCCATAATTCTTCTGTAATATGAGGAGCTATTGGAAAGAGTAAAACAAGAAATCTCTTGATTATTTTCTTGTCAATCTTTTCTTTATTTTCTTGAGCGAAATTAACAAATTCCATAAAAGCAGCGACAGCGGTATTAAATTTCATCTTCTCCATATCCTCATTTATTTTTTTATTCAATTGATGAATTTTTCTTAAACTTTCTTCGTCGTTTTGATTATTATTTTTACATTCTAAAACTAAATCCCAAGTTTTATTCAAAAATCTATAAACCCCGCTAAGACTTTCCGCACTCCAAGATATTGATTGGTCAAAGGGGCCCATAAACATTTCGTAAATTCTTAATGTGTCAGCTCCATATTTTTTAATCACATCATCAGGGTTAACAACGTTGCCCAGAGATTTAGACATCTTGCGTCCGTCTTCTGCTAAAACTATCCCATGAAGAGTTCTTTTGTTATAAGGCTCTTTCGTAGGAACTTTATTAATGTCGAAAAGAAATTTATATATAAAGCGAGAGTATAAAAGATGAAGAGTAATGTGTTCCGGGCCTCCATTATACCAATCAACTGGTAACCAATAATCCAATTTATCAAAATCAGCTAGATCATTGTCGTTATCTGGATCACAGTATCTCATATAATACCAGTTGGAACCGGCCCAATTAGGCATGGTATCAGTTTCTCTTCTAGCGTCACCGCCGCATATCGGACACTTAATTTTCGCCCAATCCTTTATTTCTGACAGCGGTGATTCTCCTGTTTCTGTTGGCTGATAATTTTCAACAAAGGGAAGTTCAACGGGTAAATCTTTTTCTGGCACAGGAACCGCTCCGCATTTATTACAATGAATTATAGGAATAGGCTCTCCCCAATAATGTTGCCTAGAAAAAATCCAATCCCTTAATCTATAATTTACCGTTTCTCTACCAAGTTCTTTTTTCTCTAACCATTTAGTAATTTCTATTATGGCTTTTCCAGAATTAAGACTATTAAATTCTCCTGAGTTAATTAATTTTCCATAATCAGTATGAGCTTCTTTTAAAACATCTCCTCCTGAAATCACTTCTTTTATTTCTAAATCATATTTTTTAGCAAAATCATAATCCCTTTTGTCGTGAGCGGGAACTACCATTACCGCTCCCCCACCATAAGTAGCCACCACATAATCTCCTATCCAAATAGGTATTTTCTTTCCGTTGATTGGATTAATACAATAAGAACCAGAAAACACCCCTTTTTTTTCTTTATCGATTTTTGTTCTCTCAAACTCTGTTTTCTTTTTTGATTTATTTATATAAGATTTAACTTCTTTAAATCTATTTTCTTTTGTTACTTTTTCAACTAAATAATGTTCGGGTGCTATTACAAGAGCTGTTACTCCAAATAAAGTATCGACACGAGTGGTAAACACTTTAATAATTTCGTCTGTTTTGTCTGTCTTAAAATAAACTTCTGTGCCGCAACTCTTGCCAATCCATTCAATCTGCTGTTTTTTAATCTCATCTAAATAGTCTAGATCTTTTAAATCACTTATAAGCCTGTCGGCATATTTAGTAATTCTAAGCATCCATTGCTTAATCTCTTTTTGTTCGACCTTGCACCCACATCTTTCACATTCTCCCTGAATTACTTCTTCGTGGGCTAGACCAATCTTGCAAGAAGGACACCAGTTTATAGGAACCTCTGCTCTATAAGCCAATCCTTTTTTAAATAATTGTATAAAAATCCATTGAGTCCATTTATAATAATTAGGATCAGTAGTATTTACTTCTCTTGACCAATCGAAAGAAAGTCCAAGACTTTTAATTTGATCGCTGTAATGAGAAATATTGCTCTCAACTACTTTGCTAGGATGAACTCCTTTCTTGATAGCATAATTTTCAGCGGGCAGACCAAAAGCATCCCAGCCGATAGGAAAAAGAACATTGTAGCCCTGCATTCTTCTTTTTCTGGCAATTGAATCCAAGGCAGCATATCCCCTTACATGTCCGACATGCAACCCTTGACCCGAAGGATAAGGAAATTCAACTAGAATATATTGCTTTTGCTTTTTAGAAGAGTCTTCTGCGCAAAAAAAATTATTTTTTCTCCAATAATCCTGCCATTTTTTCTCTATTTTTCCTGGCTCATATTTCATGTTTTTTTATTGTGACACGGATAAAGAAATTTCTCAAGCTATATAAAAACTTAGATCTGGAATAATCCCCTGGCATTCTCTGTTGTAAATTTTATCACCTCTTCAAAGCTCTTTCTTTTTATTCTAGCTATTTCTTCTATTACATACTTAATATATGTGGGATTATTTCTTTTTCCGTCAATGGCAGGAGGAGAAAGATAAGGACAATCAGTTTCAACTAAAATTCTATCTAAGGGAGTTTTTTCAATAACTTTTTTTAAATTTAATTTAAAAATTATTCCATTAAAGCCGAGATAAAATCCTTTTTTTAAAAAATTTTCTGCTTGAATTTCATTTCCAGTAAAACAATGAACTACTCCTCTATTGTCACGATCAACTAATTCTAAAATTTCATCGTGGGCTAACCGGCAATGAATAATTACCGGTAAGTCTAATTTCTTCGCTAAAGACATTTGCTTTACAAAAACATCTTTCTGTTTTTCTTTAAACTCTTCTTTTTTCTTTTTGTTTTTTGGCTTATACCAATAATCAAGCCCTATCTCTCCAATAGCAATAACTTTATCCGATTTAGCTAGCTCCTTATATTTTTCATAATCAAAACTTTCTTCTTTTGTTTTGAAGCTAACTTCTTCTTTGTCTATTTTCAAATTAACTAACCCCGTATCTAAATGAATAGGATGAAGTCCAACAGTAGCAAATACTCCCTGTTTATATTTTTGAGCAATATTGATTGCTCTTTGCGATGTTTTGTACTGACTACCAACATTAACAACCCAGATGTTACTATCTAGACATTCATTAATTATTTCATCAAAATCATCTCTAAAAGCATTAAAATTAAGATGAGCATGAGTATCAATTATCATATTTTTATTATATAACATACATTTTAAATTGTTTAAAAAAGAGCGGCAGTTCAAAATAAGAACTGCCTGTTTTTTAAAAAAAGAGAAGTGGTTAGACTATCTAAGTCTTGGTTCGACTACAGCTATAAAAGGAATATCTTCTAGCGGTTCTTTTGTATAGACTAATTGGCTTTTGTCTATGCGATCTGTTATTTTCACGAAAAGCACCTGGGGTATCTTGTTGAGATTTTTACTTATTTCCTTCTCTGTTCTTCTGTTTGCTGCTCCTGGAGCTTTTATTCCCAAGCGAATCGTGTATGAAGTTTTTCCTTTTAATTCCATAATTTGATCTGTAGAAAATTTTACTCCCTCACACATCCCTCTTATCGCTTCTAGAATTTTATTCCCTTCCTCGAATTTAGTTTTGGCTTGCTCGTAAATTACAAACCATTTTTTATAGCTTCTTTCAACTTCTAAAACTACTCTTTGAAGTAGTTCCTCATACGTCTCCTTATGTTTTTCTTCCACGCTTACGTCGATTACTACATAACACATTATGTATCCATCTCCTATCTTTCCTTTTCTCCTCTTTGCATATTATAAAAGGAGCTATCTACTTTATAACATAAATAAATATTCTTTTCAATGGCCTAATCAATTTCTTTGCTTTTCTTCGAGAAAAGATTTTTATCTTTTTTGATCTTTGTCCCAGAAATCAAGTCAGAAAAATCTTTATTAAAATCTCTTTTAACTTCTTCTTTTGAGTTCAATCCTATCTGCTTAAAGATACTATCTGAAATCGCAGGCATAAATGGCAGAATAAGCCAAGAAGACAACCTGATCAGTTCCAGCCACTCGTTAAATTTTGATTTAGCCTTTGAATTCTTGATTTCTTCTTTTGATTTTTCCCAGGGTTTAAAGCGTTCAATGTCTTCGTCAATTTTTTTAAATAAACTAATAACAATATTGAGAGAACGTTCAAAATGAAGCTCTTCTATATTGAAACTCCAAGAAGGATAACAATCATCCCAGAACCAATCTTTTAGTTCAGAGACGCTATTGGTTTCTGGAATTTCTCCGTTATAATATTTTTCTACCATTGATAAAACTCTGCTTATCGTATTCCCTATTCCATTAGCAAGGTCTGCATTGTATTTTTCAATTAATTTTTCCCACGATATGTCTCCATCCTTACCAAACGGTGTAGCAAACAATAATAAATATCGGGTGGCATTGGAACCAAACTTTTCTATCATCTCTCCCGGCCAGATAACATTACCAATGGACTTGCTCATTTTTTGTTCATTTATAGTAAAATAACCATGGATAAAAATTTTTTTAGGTAATGGGACATCCAAAGCTAATAATAAAGCAGGCCAAATAGTAGCATGGACTCTTAATATATCTTTAGACATTAACTGCAAATCAGCTGGCCAAAATTCATTCTTAAATTCTAGAGAATCTCCTCTCCAGCCAAGCCCAGTCAGATAATTCAACAATGCATCTACCCAGACATAAGCAGTAAATTTCTTGTCAAAAGGCAAAGGAATGCCCCATTTAACATTTTTTCTTGAAATTGAAATATCTTTTAACCCTTGGTCAATGAAAGAGAGCATTTCATTTTTTCTCTGCTCTGGTCTTATTATAAACTCATCTTTTTCAATTTTTTCACGAAGCTTACTTTCAAAATTTTTAAGCCGAAATAAATAACTTTCTTCTTCTATTAATTCTGGTTTTGTTTGGTGGTCAGGGCATTTACCTTCTATGAGATCAGACTCTGCCTTATACTGTTCACAACCAGAACAATAAAGCCCCTTATATAATCCTTTATAAATAAATCCTTTGTCATATAAAATTTGAAGTGCATTTTGAACTGCCTTCACGTGGTCCTTGTCGGTAGTTCTAATAAAACGGCCATAAGAAACATCTAAGTCATCCCATGTTTTTTTAAAAAAAGAAGAAACCTCATTGCAAAATTCCTGAGGTTCTTTTTTATTTTTTTTAGCTGCTTTTTCAATTTTATTCCCGTGCTCATCTGTCCCAGTTAAAAAGAATGAGCTTCTTTTCTTGAATTGATTATAGTAGCGGGTCAAAACATCAGCGGCAACAGTAGTATAGGCATGACCTAAATGAGGCTGATCATTAGCATAATAAATAGGAGTAGTTACATAAAATTTTTTATCTTCTTCGTTCATAAGATATCACTATTCTAAAATTTCTCTTTCGGGATGATTTGAAAGAAATTCTTCTTTCTTTTCGTTAAAAAAATCTTTTAAAAATTCAAACAAAATAGCTACCAGGGGTACAAGAAGAACAGCACCTAAAACACCCCAAAGCCTCCCTCCGATAAATAAAGAAATCAAAACAAGAACTGGTGAAATTTTAATTATTTTACTAGTTAGGGCAGGCATCAAAACAATGTTTTCAATTAACTGAATTAGTCCTAGAGCAACAAATACAAAAATTGCTTTTAGCAGGCTATCCATTGAAACAGCTAGAAAAATAAAGATTGTTGCAATAAATGGACCAATTATTGGAATAAAATCAAGGATTCCTGCCACCACCGCAAAAGAAACTGGATAATCTACTTTTAAAAAACTAAGGGCTATGTAGGAACTTAATCCAACAAAAACTACCCCGATAATTCTTACCAAAAACCATCCCGTAACTTTCTCTTTAGACCTATCCCAGAGATTAAGCATATATTTCTCATATTTTTTAGGAAAAATAAGGGACAACCCCTTTTCCATTAATCCTTTTTCTATAGATATAAAAATAGCCAAAGCAATAGTAAAAAAAGTTGCTAAAACTCCTCCGAAAAAAGTAGCAAAAAAAGAAAACAAATTCCTGCTCATTTCTTCAATCGGCCTTTGAAAATTACTCATTAATTCCTCTAAGTTTCCGGACACTTCCAGCCCTAAGCCTCTGAGGAAAGGAGAAACTCTTTCAAAATAATCTGGGATTTGTTCAGGTAAAACATTAGAAAAATTTTGCACTTCTGTTAAAAAGAAGGGCAATGCAAGATAAACGGAATAAATTATCATTCCAAAAACAATAAAATAAGCGCAAACAACAGCTATAACTCTTGGAATTTTTTTTCTAACCAATAATTTTATAAAAGGTTCAAATAAGATAGAGATTACCAAAGCAAAAATGAGCCAAATTATAATTTCTTTCACTAAAAAAATAAAATAAATCAAAAAAACAGCAACAAGAATTTTGAATATTGTTCCCCAAGAAATATCTAAAAATTGTTTTCTGCAAGAAGATTCTAATTCTCCGCTCATATTATATGTTTATTTAAATATTTAATAACTTTTTAAAAGACGCTTCTTTTTTAAACGGTCCGATCAAAGCAAGATTAAGATTTTCTTTTTTGAAAATTTCTTCTGCCACCTCTTTAAGGTCATCCAAGCTTACTTTCTCAAGCTGTTTTAATTTTTTTTCTGGAGTTAAAATTTCACCTTTTAGCAGCTCTTGCACAGAATAAAAAGAAGCTTGATTATCAGACGATTCAAGAGAGAGATTCAGAGTTCCTTTGAGATAGTCTTTTGCTTTTTGAAGTTCCGATTTGTTAACCCCTCTTTCTCTTATCTTCTTATACTCTTTTAGAATTAATTCAACAGCTTCTTCTGCTTTTTTATGATCAACCCCAGCTCTTGTTACTAAATAACCCGTATCTGTAGCGCTATCAGATAAAGTTTTAATATAATAAGCTAGCCCCTTTTCTTCTCTTACCGATATAAAAAGTCGAGAACTCATAAATCCTCCAAGAATTGTTGCTAAAACTGTTTGGAACAATCTCTTTTCGTTAAATAAGCCAAATCCCCTAACTCCAAGACAAAGGTGAGTTTGATCAGTTTTTTTATAATGGATTAAAACTTTAGGTTCTTTTTGTTTTTCCTTAACTGACAATTTATCTTTCGGCTTTATCCTTCTAATACCTGCGAAACATTTTTTAACTTTATCAATAGATTCTTTCTCAGATATATTTCCCGCCACGCAAACAACTGTATTTTTTGAAGAATAATGATTTTTAACATAATTTAAAAAATCTTTTCTTTCAAAGCCAATAACATTTTTCTTGCTTCCAATAATCGGCCAGCCTGCCGGCTGATCTCCATAAAGAAGTTTTTCCCAAAGATCTGAGATGTGAGACATGGGAGTATCAAGATACATATTAATTTCTTCAATAATTACCCCCTTTTCTTTATTAATTTCTTTGCTGACAAATTTAGAATTAATAAATATGTCTGAAACCCAATCTAAGGCTAAGTCAAAATGATTCAAATCAACTTTTGCCCAATAACCAGTAATCTCTTTTGAGGTAAAAGCATTAAAAACACCGCCTACTTTATCAAGGGTTTCAACGACTTTAAGAGGAGTGGGTCTTTTTTTCGTTCCTTTAAAAAACATATGTTCCAAAAAATGAGAGATTCCATTTTCTTCCCGATTTTCATACTTAGATCCCGTTCCGACTAGAACTAAAACATTAACCGCTTTAGTGTTTTTCATTGGAATAGTAATTATTCTTAACCCGTTTTTTAAAACTGTTTTTTTATACATTTTCGAAATAATCTTTTAAAATATTTTTAACGCAAAAAGCAAGATTGAGATTGTTAACTTCTTTTTTGGAAAACCAACTAACTTCTTTAACTTCGACTTTATCTGTTTTAATTTCACCCCTTGGATTTCCTATAAAAATCAGAGTCACTGCATGCCAGTCTTTTTCTAGGATAATCTCGTCGTAATAATTAAAAAACTCGGGTTCAAATTCTAATCCTGTCTCTTCTCGCACCTCTCTCCGAACTGCTTTATCTACTCGTTCTCCTTTTTCTACATGCCCACCCGGCAGACACCAATAATTCTTATAGGGCTTTATATTTCTCTTTGTTAATAAAACCTTATTTTCTTTTCTTAGAATCGCCCCGCAAGTTATTCTTAATTTCATTGATTAATTCTTTAAGGTTTTTTTAAAATGGGCTGTTAAACCTTCAATGCTTATTCTCTTCTGTTCCATGGTATCTCTGTCTCTAACTGTTACATCGTTTTTTTCTAAAGTATCAAAATCAATGGTGACAGCAAACAAGGTACCAATTTCATCCTGTCTTCGATATCTTTTCCCGATAGACCCAGTTTCGTCATAATAACACTTAAAGTTAGTGTTTAATATGTTAAACACTTCTTTTGCTTTTTTAGTTAATTCTGGTTTGTTTTTGACTAACGGTAAAACGGCTATCTTAATCGGAGCCAGTTCTTTGTGGAGCCTTAACACTCTCTCAACCTCTTTAATAGACTTGGTGGTTTTAGTCCGTCCTCCTTCTATTTCAGTATAAGCCTCAACCATAAAAGCCAAAAGTGATCTCCCTAATCCTCCTGACGTTTCAATAATATAGGGAAAATATTCTTCTTTCTTTTCTTGGTCAAAGTATTTTAAATCTTTACCAGAATATTTAGAATGATTCGAAAGATCCCAGTCTCCCCTATTGTGAACAGCTTCTAACTCTCCCCAGCCGAAAGGATATCTATACTCAATATCCGCACCCTGCTTAGCATAATGAGGTAAATCATTTTCAGAAATTTCATTAATTCTAAGATTTTCTTTTTTAAGCCCCATTTTTTGATACCATTCAATTCTTTTCTTTTTCCAATAAGCAAAATATTTTTCTGCTTCGTTCGGATGGCAAAACCATTCCATCTCCATTTGTTCAAACTCTCTGCTTCTATAAATAAAATTTTTCGGATTAATTTCGTTTCTAAAAGCCTTTCCTACTTGAGCAATGCCAAAGGGAATTTTCAGTCTCATAGAATTCAGAACATTTTGAAAATTAACATAAATACCCTGAGTAGTCTCTGCTCTAAGATAAGCAGTGGAACTTTTTTCTTCCAAAGCACCAATAAAAGTTTTCATCATTAAATTAAACTTTCTAGCCTCGGTTATTTCTCCGCCGCACTCCGGACACTTATCATCCTTAATTTCCTCTTTTTTAAACCTTTTATGACAACTTTTACACTCAACCAATAAATCAGCGAAGCCTTTGCTTAAGTGCCCCGATGCTTCCCATATTTTAGGAGACATTAAAATGGCAGAATCTAATCTTACTATACCTTCATGATTATTTAACATCTCTCTCCACCAAGCATCTTTGATATTTTCTTTTAGCTCAGCTCCTAAGGGTCCGTAATCATAACCCGAACCAAATCCTCCATAAATCTCAGAAGAGGGGAAAATAAACCCTCTGCTTTTACAAAGTGAGATAATTTTATCCATTGTTTCTTCCATCGTTACTATTTTTTAAGAAATAAAAAATTAATTTAATTATTCAACTATTCCCATCTCTTCAGAAATTGTTTCGTCGTCTGGCAAGGTAGTGTCAATAGAAGGAGCGGTGCTTATCAAGATTTGATCCGTCCATTGATCTTCTCCAGAAATTTCAACCTCGCTAATCAACAAAGCTGGTTCCCCTCTTTGAGAAGAAGAAGGCATCAATCTTACCTGGAAAGAAATACTTGGAGCAGAATTAATAACGCCTTCTCCTGGATCCAAATCATTAACATTCCAAATGATCTCTCTCGAACCAGAATCAAAAACAAAATCTTCTTCTTTTTCTTCTGGAAATATATTTCCAGTCAGTTCTACCTCGTCAGGCAAGAAAGCTCTTACCTTAATATCTTCTACTCTATTGTAATAGTTTTTAACTTGCCAGGTTATGACATAAGTAGTATATCTTCCTACTTCCGGAGGAATAGGACCAGAATTATCAAAAATTTCATTTTCGAAATAAGCTTTTTGAGAAACTTCTAGTTTTGAATTAACTTTCGTTTCAAATTCCCTTCTAGCTTCGGAAAGAATGATCTGACTCTTTACTATAGGATTCTTGTCTCTGTCAATATCAGAAATTTTCCAATCTTCTTTAAGTTCTACCCAAAACTCAATCTTTCCTTCTTCCTGGCTGTCTAAGAAAGCAAGCTGAGGATTTTTCCTCCAATCAAAAACAATAGAATTATTTCCTGTTTCAAAACTGCCCCCGGGAGCTTTAATACTTTCTAGATCAATAATACTCCCTTGAAGCTGAGCAACCATAAATAAATTAGTCAGCGACTCCTGGCTTAAATTTTTAAATATTATTTCATAATGAAGTAACCCTCCTGCGCTAGCTATATACTCAGGACTGCCATTAATCTGCTGAGTAATATAGATATCGGGTCTGATAATTTCAACTCCTCTGCTAATCTCTTTAAGCAAAACAAATTCTCCGTCTTTCCAGCTTCCAAGCTCTGCCTTAAATATTTTTTCCTCTCCTAGTTCGCCTTGAATATTTCCTATCGCTTCAATTCTTCCCCCTTCTGCTCTGTTCAAAAGGCCAATCTCCCATTCATTCTCACCCAAAGCTCCCGGATTTGATTCTTTAAAATCAAAACCTGAAGGATAACTCATTTTTACTCTTAAACCAGAAAGAGGAAAATCTACGTTAGAAAAATAATTTAATCTTACATTTAAATCTTTCCCTGGTTCTACCTTTGAAGAAAAATCGAATTGGAAGCTGATAGGAACCTTTTCGATTATTGTTGTAAAGGTGGTTTTAGATTCATACCAGGCATTTAAATTCCTGGGTTGATAGCTTATTGCAGCCTTGGCTATTCTAGCCTCATTTTCTTTTCCTAGCAACCTGCATTTAAAGGTAATAGTCCTTTCCTCTCCGGGATAAATATCCCCTCCTAATTCTTCTTTTCCTATTTCTCGTCTCAGAGGCTCACCCGAATTAATAATTGAATAATCAGGATATTCAAAGATTAATGTCGGATTTTCTAAGCGAACATCTCCGTTATTTTGATATTTAACGATATATTCTACTTCTTCTCCTAAACTAGTCTCTCTCGGACCTAATATTTCTAATTTAAGAACTTCTTTAGAATAAATATTTTTTTGGTAATACCAGAATCCTACCAAGCCAAGGATGATAGTTGACAATGTCAAAAATAAAATAAGTTTTTTCTTCATAATGTATTATTGTATCAAATTTATACTGTTTTTAAAACATCTTTAAAATAAGAAATGTAAGCACCAGAGATTTCTTCTAGGTTTTCTTTGTGTTTTTGATTAATATTTAGCCTTTTTAAATCGTCCCACTCTTCTTTCATTAAAAACCTTAAAATTTTTGTTGTTTCAGAATCAATTCTTTTTCCTTCCTTAAGTTCTTTAAAGCACTTATCACAAATTATTCCTCCTTGCTCAGAATTAAAATAAAGGTTTTCAGGAATTATTTTTTTCTGACAAAAAGAACAATTATCTAATTCAGGTCGATATCCTAAAAAAGATAGAAAATTCCAAAAAAAATAATGATAAGCTAACGAAGAAAATTCAGGAGAAGAAGACTCTTCTAGTCTGTCAAGGGTTTCCAGAACCAAAAGCCACACTTTTTTCCCTGCTTCATCTCCCCTTATTAAAAAATCTACATTTTCTCCGATCTCTGTAGCTATTTTCAACTTATCTAAATCTTTATTAATATTTACAAATCTCTTTTTCTGAAAAGAATCAGTTAATGTCTTGTAAGTTTTTCCTTGAACAAACTCAATTTCTGACAAAGAAAAAATCTGAACTCCTGATCTTAGCTTAGATTTTATTTTTCTGATAGCCTTAGCCAGCACTTTTACCTTACCAAATTCTTTTGTAAGAATAGTTAAGAGTTGATCAGCGTCTCTTCTATTTTCTTTTTTTAAAATAATCCCAAGACTTCTATAGTGAACGAACATAACTATATTTTTTTAATCGCCAACCACAAATCTTTCTGATCAAATTTTATTTCTCTTTCGGCAGCAAATGTTAATTTAGACTTTTTGCCAAACTCAAATTTTTCTGCTTCAACTTCCTTTAAAATAAAATCTTTATTCCTTGTTAAAATTTCATTTAATTCCTTGTCTCCCGAATAACAAATCAAAATTTTGTGCCTCGGCTTGTAACCTGCTTTTTTTCTCATTGATTTAATATGGCGAAGCACTTCTCTTATTATCCCCTCTTCTCTCAATTTTGGAGTAATATTAAGATCTAATTTCATTTCTTCTTTTAAATCATCAAAAATTATTTCTTTAACATTGACCTCTTCTTTAATCAGATCAATTAATTCTTTTTGATCCAACTTAAAAGATTTTTTCCTGATAGCCAAAGAAGGAAGAGGTTGTCTCACCTTAATCCCTGATTCAGCTCTTTTGTTTAGAGCTAATCCAATAATTTTTCTAACATCTTTCATTCTCTTCTCAAGCTCGATATCTATTAAGCCTTCATTAGCTTCAGGATAATCACACAAATGAACCGATTCTTCTTTTCCTTTATAAGAAGGTAATTCTTGATAAATATATTCGGAGAAGAAAGGAACAAAGGGCGCTAACAATTTAACTAATTCTATTAAGACATAATTTAAAATTATCACAGCTTCTTCTTTCTCTTTTTCATTTTTCGGCTTCTGAAATCTTCCTCTGGATCTTCTTATGTACCAATTAGATAAATCGTCAACGAATTCTTCAAAAAGTCTAGCCGCGCTAACTATTTCATACAACTTCAAATTTTCGTCTATTTTAATTTTTAAACCTTCCAATCTTGAAACTATCCATTTATCTAGTAATTTCTCCGGATGAATATCTAGACTAACATCTTTTTTCTCAGAATAAATGGACAGAAATCTAAGACTATTCCAAAAAGTGCCAAAAAACTTCCTTGAAAGATCTCCGAGCTCTTTGAAGTCGAATCTTTTAGGCTCCCCAACAGAGTTAATGGTATAGAAATAAAATCTTGCGCAATCCACTCCGAATTCATCTGCTACCTTTTGGGGATCAACAATAATGCCTTTTGATTTAGACATTTTACGTCCCTTTGCATCTAAAACAATGCCATGAGAAATAACATTCTTATAAGAGATACCCAAACCAAGTAGAGTTGAAATAGCCAGCAGCGTATAAAACCAGCCCCGGGTTTGATCTACTCCTTCACAAATAAAGTCAGCTGGGAAAAACTCATTGTTATTAATTTTTTCTTTATTTTCAAAAGGATAATGGAGCTGAGCATAAGGGACAGAACCAGAGTCGAACCAACAATCAATCACTTCAGGGACTCTTTCCATTAAAGAATTGCATTCGGAACAAGCAAATTTAATTTCGTCAACATAAGGTCTGTGAAAATTAAGATTTCCTTTTTTATCATAAGGAAACTTCTTAAATTCAATTTCTCTTATTTCGTCGTTTCTAGGGATAAGGTCCGAATACAAATCAACAATTTCCTTATTGGTTAATCCTTTAACTGCTGATTGCAAAAACCAAAGAGGCCCTCCGTGACTTACTATTAAAATATTCTTTCCTTTATATTTGCTTTCTAAATTTTCTATGAAATTAATCACTCTTAATTTTACTTCATTATATGTTTCCCCTTTTTCAGGAGGATTAGTAAACCTATCTTCATTAACAGAATAATTCCTGAGATAATCATTCTTAGATTTTCCATTACATTCTCCAAAATCAATTTCTCTTAATCTTTTATCGTATTTAACTTTAACTCCAATTTCCTTAGAAACAATTTCTGCTGTTTGCTTTGTTCTCTTAAGATTAGAAGCAAAAACTAAATCTATTTTCTTATCTTTAAGAAATTTAGCTGAGTTTTCTACCTGCTTTATTCCTTCTAAATCTAATGGACAATTAATGATCTCCGGCCAAGAGCTCATTGAATCTTCTTGGCAAACAGAATGACCATGACGCATTAAAAAGTAATGATTTGTGCTAAATTTTTTTGAAATTAGATCTTCTCTAGAACCGACTAATTCAACTTTATTACAATTAGAACATTTCCAGGCGGGCAAAGGAGTCCCCCAATATCTTTCTCTGGTTAAATTCCAATCCTTAATTTCTTTTAACCATTCCCCAAACCTTCCTTCTTTTAAATGAGGCGGTATCCAGTTAATCTTTTTATTATTAGCTAATAAATCACTCTTAACTTTCTGCATATTTATAAACCAGCTTTTCTTGGCATAGTAAATAAGGGGAGAATCACACCTCCAACAAAAAGGATAGTCGTGAATATAATCTTCTTCTTTAAAAATTATGTTCTTCTTTTTTAATTCTTCAATAATTAAAGGGTCAGCACTTTTTACAAATTTTCCTGCCCATTGCTTTATTTCCTTTTCAAACTTTCCTTCTTCGTTAACTGTTACCAATACGGGCAATTCTTCCTGTTTTCCAAGATTCATATCGTCTTCTCCAAAAGCAGGAGCTATATGAACTAATCCTGTTCCCTCTTCCAAGGAAACAAAGTCTGCCCCAACGATCTTATAAATATTCTTCTTTCCCTTCGCTAGCTTAATATCAAATAATGGTTTGTATTTTAATCCAATCAGATTTTCTCCTTTAAATCTCTCTACTATCTCTCCTTCGATCCCCGAGTTTTCTAGTCTTCCTTTGGCTACAATTAAATATTCTTTATTAATTTTTACTTTGTAATAAGTAAAACTAGGATTTATAGCAATAGCCACATTGGCAGGAAGAGTCCAGGGAGTAGTAGTCCAAACAAGCAGATAAGAATCTTTGAATTTAGCATCTTTTGCTTTTAATTTAAATTTAACATAGATGGCCGGCTCTTTGGTTTTTTTATACCCCTGAGCCACTTCATGCGATGAGAGAGAGGTTCCACACCGAGGACAGTAAGGAATAACTTTATAGTCTTCATATAAAAATCCTTTTCCCCAAATTTGCTTAAGAATCCACCAAACAGATTCCATATATTCGGGACTACAAGTAATGTATGGATTATCTAAGTCCAGCCAAAAACCTATTCTTTTAGTAAACTCCTCCCATTCACTCTTATAGCTAAAAATATTTTTCTCACATTCTTGGGCAAATCTTTCAATGCCGATTTCTTCAATTTCTTTTTTACTCTTAACGTTTAATTGCTTTTCTGTTTCCATCTCAGTGGGGAGACCATGCGTATCCCAACCTGCTTTTCTTTCAACATAAAAACCTTTCATTGTCTTATAACGTAAAATAGCATCTTTAAAAGAACGAGCTAAAAGATGATGTATTCCTGGCTTTCCATTGGCAAAGGGAGGACCTTCGTAAAAAACAAAGCGAGGCTTTCCTTTTGTCTTCACTAGTGTTTTCTGAAAAATATTATTATCCTTCCAAAACCTTAAAATTTCTTTTTCTTTTTTAGGCAAGTCCATAATTTTACATTTTTGAAGGAGCCGAAACTCCCATCAAATCTAAAGTTTGTTTTATTATTATTTTTGTCGCCGAAGATAGAAATAGCCTTGCTTGTTTCAATTTCTTATCATCGCAAAGAATCTTACAGTCTTTATAAAACTTATGAAACGCTTCAGCTACTTCAATGCTATATTGAGGCAAACGCTGAAGCTGATAATCATGAATAATGCTTTCAATCACCTCTTGGAATTTAATTAATGTTTTCATTAAATTTATTTCTGATAAATGATTTAAATCGTCCAATTCTATTTCTGTTTTTTCTAATTTATTCTTTTCAAAAATACTGCAAATTCTAGCATGAGCATACTGAACATAATAAACTGGGTTCTTGTTAGACTGCTCTTTAGCTAAAGATAAGTCAAATTTTAAGTGTGAACTTGCAGATCTCTGAAGGAAAAAAAATCTTACTACGTCAGAACCCACTTCATCAAGTAAATCATCCAGAGCGATATAAACCCCCTTTCTTTTCGACATTTTAAATTCTTTATTGCCTTTTAGAATAGTAACAAACTGCAAAAGCACAAAATCAAGCTTGTCTTTGTGTCCCAGGGCTTCTACCCCCGCTTTTAGTCCTGGAACGTCACCATGGTGATCAGAGCCCCAGACATTTATTACTTTATCAAACTTCTTATCTTCAAATTTATATCTATGATAAGCTATGTCCCCTGCTAAATAAGTGGGGGTACCATCTTTTCTGATCAGTACTCTGTCTCTTTCATCTCCAAAATCTTTAGTCTTCAGCCAAGAAGCTCCTTCTTTCTCATAAATCAATTTCTTTTTTTTGAAGATATTTATTGTTTCTTCTACCTTCCCAGATTTATATAAATCTTTTTCTGAAAACCATTCGTTATAATTAATTCCCAATCTATCGGTGGTTTTTTTAATCATTTCTTTTATTATAATCTCTGCTGCTTTTTCTCCTGCTTTGCAAGGATCTTTTTCTTTTATTTTTTTACTCAAATAATCAATATATTCTCCTTTGTATTGAGCCTGATCGTCTTTTAAGACTGAGTGACCAAGATTAATGATTTGCTTACCTTGATCATTAACATAGTAAGCTTTTTCTGTTTTAAAACCAGCTTTTTTAAAAACATTGGCCAGTGAATCTCCGAAGGGCCCTCCTCTTGCGTTCCCTATTGTTAATGGGCCAGTGGGATTTGCTGAAATAAATTCTACCTGAATTTTTTTACCTTTAGCTAGTTCAAGCTTGCCAAAATTTTCTTTTTCGCTTAAAATTTCTTTTAACTTTTTCTTAAGATACTTTTCTGAAAGAAAAAAATTAAAAAACAATCCTTTTAATTCAGTTTTTTTAAAATAATTATTAAAATCTTTATCTTTTTTAATAATATCGAGAACCCTAGAAAGTTTATCAAAATCTTTTATACTTTCTTTTTTGCCTTCCCTGTAAGGAATAGCCGTATAATCTCCGTACTTTTTTTGAGGAGGATATTCTATCTTGACGCTTTCGCAAACAACTCTTTCTCTCTCACAGGCTCTTTTAACTATCTCCTTTATTTTATCTTTTATTTCCATATTATAATCTTAGTCTATCCTATTTTACTTAAAATTTAAAGGGTTTAATGATAAACTATAATATACATGAAAATCATTGCAAAAAATAAAAAAGCATATTTCGATTATGAAATTCTTGAAACATTTGAAGCGGGTATTAAGTTGATAGGGCAGGAAGTTAAATCTATTAAAACAGGCAAAATAAGCTTAAAAGGATCTTACGTAACATTAAAAAGAAAGGGCAACAAAGAAGTCCCAGAGGTATTTTTAATTGGTTGTACCGTTCCCCCTTATCAACCAAATAATATTTCTTTTGATTACGACCCAAATAAATCACGCAAGCTCTTGCTTAACAAATCAGAAATTAAGAATTTAATAGGAAAATCAAAACAAAAAGGGTTGACAATCATCCCCTTGAGGGTTTATACTAGGAAGGGTAAAATCAAGCTAGAAATAGCTGTGGCTAAAGGAAAAAGGAAGATTGATAAAAGAGAAAAGATTAAAAAAAGAGAAATAGACAAAAGAATAAAAAGAAATCTCTGAAGAGAACAAAAATGGGGATGTTTGCGATTCGACAGAAATTAAATTTCTCGAATAATCAAGCTGAGTACCCTGAAATCTCATAAAACTTTCAGGAAAAGAATAAGTAACAACTTATCAGAACAACCAGCTTTAGCAGTTGCCTAAAGCCATCCATTTTAGTGATTCTCGATAACTAAAATAGATGCTATATATCGAGATACAGATAATTGTTCTTGTCTCAGAATGATTATCTAAATTCATGAGACTAGGAATTCTATATTTTTTACTTGTTTTTCAATGGAATTCCGAAAAACAAAACAAGTTAAGCTTGTATAATTATTCAAGAATAAATTTCTGGACGAGGGTTCAATTCCCTCCATCTCCACAAAAATATTAAAATAAAAAAAGTTTGATTAAGAAACCACCAATAAACAACGGGATAAAAAGCGCTGAAGTAAGGCTTATTGATGAAAATGGCAAACAAGTTGGAGTAGTTAGTCTTAACAAAGCACTTCAAATCAGCAAAGAGTGCAATTTAGATTTAGTACAAATTACTGATAAGGTTGAACCTCCTGTTTGTAAAGTTATGGATTTCGGAAAATACTTATATCGCCAAGAAAAGAAAGAAAACAAAGGTAGTAGGAAAACAAGCGCTTTGAAAGGATTAAGAATAGGCTTTAACACCTCTTCTCACGACTTAGAAACAAAAGCAAGAACAGCTCAAAGATTTCTAAAAAAGGGAGATAAGGTAAAAATAGAAATGAAACTAAGAGGAAGAGAAAAAGCTTTAAACAGAATTGCCACGGAAAAAATAAAAGAATTTATTAAAATTATAGGCAAAGAATTACCAATAAAGATAGAAAGGGATATCAAAAGGCAACCAAACAACTTAACTGTAATAATTTTTAAAGAATAAATAATTATGAAAACAAGAAAATCAGTTAAAAAGAGATTTAAAATCACTAAAAAAGGAAAGGTTATGAGGAGAATTGGCGGTCAAGACCATGCTCGAGCAAAAAAAACTGGCGATCAAATTAGACACAAAAGAAAATGGGTTGAAGTATCCAAGCCTTTAGCTAAAAGAGTAAAAAAATTAATCAATAAATAGCATGACAAGAGTAAAAAGAGGAAAAGCCGCTCATAAAAGAAGAAAAAATATTACTAAGCAAACAAAAGGATTTAGATGGGGAAGAAAATCAAAATATAAAGCAGCAAAAGAAGCTTTAATGCATGCTTGGACTTATTCTTTTAGAGATAGAAAAGCAAAAAAAAGAGATTTTAGAAAACTCTGGCAAGTTCAAATTTCTGCTGCCTGTAAACAGCATGGCGTTTCGTATAGTAAGTTCATCGACGGATTAAAAAAGAATAAAATTGAAATAGATAGAAAGATACTGTCACAACTAGCAAAAGAGAAACCAGAAATATTTGAAGAAATTGTAAAACAAGTAAAGTAAAAATAAATTGTTATAAAAAAAGAGAGCTCAATCAGAGCTCTTTTTTAATATTATTATAATATTTGTTTAGTTCTGTCCTTCGCTGGACCAATTCATTGCTTATTCTTCCCATAGAGCCTCTTATTTTATGGCAAACATTCATAATCTCATTTAATTCACGTTCATTCCTTACTTCTATTTCCTCGATATCTTTAGCCAACTCCTCTTTCTCTTTCTTTTGCAAATCAGATATTGCTTTTATATTTATTTTCATTTTATTTACAACCTCACCGAAGCTGCATTCTCCTATAGTAGTATCTATTTCCTTTTCTATTTTTTTAAGAGCACTATAAACTTCTTTGGTTTCTCTTGATTTTTTTTCATCTCTGCTGTCGCTCAGTTTTAACCCTCCTTTATTTCTAAAACCAATATATCTTTATAGCATACTCTTTTTTTCTAGTAAAGATTTTTTCTTTCGTAATCCTTTATTGTAATCTTCTGTCCCGCCATCAGGCTTAATGATTTCGGAAAAGAGGGTCTTCTAAATTATTATTTTTATTCAAAAAATTACTAACTGCCTCCCAAGCCTTAGAACGTTCAGATAATCTTTCTACTTCTTTATACATCACTAACTTTTCTCTCGGAAGGTTTCTAGCTATATTATAATTCACCCTTGCTCATAAATAAAATTGTGCGCTTTTTTTAAAACTTTTTTAGAATTGTCAAAAGTTAATTTATCTAACGCATCTTCATATTTAAGCCAGGCATGGTCTTCATGCTCATGAGATAGTTTAATCTCTTCGGTTTTAGTTTCAGCTAAAAAGAATGTAGCTATTTTCATTATGCCATCACCTTTTAATTTAAAGAAAAATTTAATCCATTCTTTAAAGCCTTCAATAAATTCTATATTTTTTATCCCTGTTTCTTCTTCGATCTCTCGCCTAGCAGTTTCTTCCAAACTTTCTCCTTTCTCTATCCCTCCTCTTGGAAATTCCCAGTGCCCCCAACCATATTTGATAATAAGATATTTTATTTCTTTATTTTGACGCCGAAAAACAATAGCTCCAGCTGATTTTTCTATAGGCAT